>NZ_NEWI01000090.1:0-12231 GCF_002135005.1 Halorubrum sp. SD612
GGAGCAGGCCGCTCGGACCTACGGCTTCCTCCGGTCACTGAACCTTACTGGGGCACCGATCCACAGTCTCGTGGACTGTATCGCTGTCAATGTATTCCGCTAGTTCCGCCAGTCTACCGAAGAGCGACTTCGGCGAAGAGATCTCTCAGCAGACCAGCGGCCTGCGCTTCGAGTGGGTCCCCCACAACGACGCCGACGAACCGATCCGCGACGTGTACGTCGACGGCGAGCCGCTCGACCCCGAGGAGACGTACGAAGTGGCCGTCAACAGCTTCATCGCAAACGGCGGGAGCAGCTACCCGCTCGACGACAAGCCCGTCGAGGACACCGGCGAACTCCAGGCGACGACGGTCGTGAACTACTTAGAGGAGAAAGATACCATCGCTCCGACCGTCGAGGGGCGGATGCAGCGCGTCGACCGCGACCTGCCCGACGCCGCCGTCACCGTCGACGGGAACGGCAAGGTGGTCTCTCAGTTCGACGCGCCCGACGACGTCCAGTCGGTCGCCGAGGACACCGTCGCCGTGTGGACGCCGGAAGGTGACCACGTCGACGCGGAGAAGGTCGTCTTCGACGAGGAGGACGAGACTCTCGTCGTCCGGGTCGACGACAGCAACTTGGCGGACACGATAGAGGACGCGGACGACGGCGACGAGGTCGCGCTCGACATCTACGCCGAGTACGAGTCTAGCGAGTACGACCACATCTACTTCGAACGCTCTCGGCTGAACGCGGACGTGTCGGCGACCGTGCGCCGCCGCGGTCGGGGCCTCGGCAGCGCCGGTCCGCCGGGACGCTGAACGCAGGCGGGTTTAGCGCTCGTCGTCGCGGTCGCCCGCCGTCTCCGGTCCGCGCCCCCAGGCGACCGCGATCGCCGCTCCGATGACCGCGCCGACCGCGTTGACCGCGGCGTCCCCCCACGCGAAGGAGCGCCACGGGATCGGCGCCTGGACGAGTTCGATGCCGAACCCGAACGCGACCGCGGCGGCGGCCGCGAGGAAGGGGTCGACCCGCCGTCTCCCCGTCGTCGGAACGAGGAGGCCGGCGAGGACCGCGTACCCGACTACGTGGAACGGATCGGTGAGTCCGATTTCGGCGGGGAGAGCGTCGAGGACGCCGCCGAGCGCGCTCTCGCCCCCGCCGGACGATCCGGGCACCGGGACCACCGACGCGACGAACACGGCGAGCGCGAACCCGAACGCCCTCGCTCGCTCACGCCTGATCGACCCTAAGCGGCGCCTGATCTCCCCCGGACGCCGAGCGGTCGCCTCTCCCCGTCCGCCTCGGTCGGTCACGGTCGTGCTTCGAGTCGCCGGCAATTATGGACTGCGTCTTCGCGATATTCGGCGCCCGACCCGTAAGACCGACCGAAACCGGTCGTTTACACTACGCCGCTACCGGACGCTGTGAATCCCTCACACCGCGCCGGAGTCTCCGGATATTCGCGCGGTGAACGCTCGGGCTACTGATAAACGTCGCACCTCGGAGGCGTTCACTTTTGTAACGCTTTACGGTTTCGTACGGAGGTCAACAACTAACACGCTGTGGTCCTTCTATAATGATAGAGCATTACATGACTGAAATGGGCGGCTACCGCGACCGTGTGGCACAGGTCGACCTCAGCGGCGGGGAGGTCAACTACCACGGGATCGACGACGAGGACGCGGAGAAGTACATCGGCGCGCGCGGACTCGGCGTCAAATACGTCTTCGACAAGGGGCCCGACGTGGACCCGCTGGGACCGGAGAACCGACTGGCGTTCATGACCGGACCGCTCACGGGTACCCAGACCGTGATGAGCGGCCGGATCGCCTTGGTGACGAAGTCCCCGCTGACGGGGACCGTCACCGACTCGCACCACGGCGGCTGGTCCGGCGCCCGGCTCAAGTGGGCCGGACTCGACGGCGTCCTCCTCGACGGAGAGAGCGACGAGCCGGTCTACCTGTTCGTCGAGGACGGCGACGTGGAGGTGCGCGACGGCTCCCACCTCTGGGGACAGGGCGTCCACGACACGATCGACCAGATCGGCGAGGAGGTCGACGGGAAGGTCGGCCGCGACGTCTCCGTGATGGCGATCGGGCAGGGCGGCGAGAACCAGGTCCGCTACGGCTGCGTCATCAACGAGGACGACCGCGCCTCGGGCCGCGGCGGCACCGGCGCCGTGATGGGCGCGAAGAACGTGAAGGCGGTCGTCGTGAAGTCGGGCACCAACATGCCGAAGCCCGCCGACCCCGAGACGTTCCAAGAGGGGTACCAGCAGGCGATGGAGGTCATCCGCGAGTCCGACGTGACCGCGCCCAACGAGGGCGGGCTCTCGATGTACGGGACGAACGTCCTGATGAACGCGACCGAGGAGATGGACGGGCTCCCGACGAAGAACGCGAAGTACACCTCGACCGAGGCGTACCACGACGCGGAGGGCGCGGACATCGAGGCGGAGCAGGTCTCCGGCGAGAACGTCCGCGAGAACATCCTCGTCGACGAACCGACGTGCCACTCCTGTCCCGTGGCGTGTAAGAAGGAAGTCGATGTCAACGTCACCCACAAGGGCCAGGAGATGAACGTCCGCACGGAGTCGTACGAGTACGAGTCCGCGTGGGCGCTCGGCCCGAACTCGGGCCACTCCGACCGCGACGAGATCGCCCGCATGTTGGAGCAGTGTAACGACCTCGGTCTCGACACCATCGAGGCCGGCAACATGATGGCGATGGCGATGGAGATGAGCGAGGAGGGCAAACTCGACGGCGTCGGCCACCTCGACTGGGGCGACTCGGAGACGATGATCGACCTCATCGAGGAGTTCGGTCACCGCTCGTCCGACCTCGGCGACCTCCTCGCGGAGGGTCCCGAGCGCGTCGCCGACGCGAAGGACGCGCACGGCAACAAGCTCTCCGTGAAGGGCCAGACGATGGCCGCCTACGACCCGCGCTGTATGAAGGGGATGGCGATCGCGTACGCCACCTCGAACCGCGGCGCGTGCCACCTGCGCGGCTACACGCCGGCCGCCGAGATCCTCGGGATCCCGGAGAAGGTCGATCCGTACGAGTGGGAGGGGAAAGGCGAGCTCACCGCCACCTTCCAGGACCTCCACGCGGTGTCGGACTCGTTCGATATCTGTAAGTTCAGCGCGTTCGCTGAGGGGATCGAGGAGTACGTGCTCCAGTACAACGGTGTGACCGGCCAAGACCTCTCGGAGGACGAGCTGTTCGAGGCCGGCGAGCGCATCTACAACCTCGAGCGCTACTACAACAACCTCGCCGGCTTCGAAGGCGCGGACGACACGCTGCCGAACCGGTTCATCGAGGGCCACCCGGACGCCATCCCCGGCACGGGCGCCAGCGAGGGCGAACTCGTCGAACTCGACCAGCTGAAGGCCGAGTACTACGAGAGCCGCGGCTGGGTCGACGGCGTCGTCCCGGACGAGAAGCTCGCCGACCTCGGCATCGACGTCGGCCCCGGCACCGGCGTCTCCGCCGGCGACTCCGCGGCCCCCGCCGACGACTGAGCGGGAACGCGTCCCGAGCGAGGGCGAGAGCGCTCGCGCGTCGACGCCTCTCGCCGCTTCGTGTTTATTTTTAAGTGAGCTCCGCCGGAAGCTCCGCGTATGGCACACGACCCGCTCTCGCCCGCCGAGGCCCTCCGCACGCGCGTCGGCATCACGCTCGCCGCCGTGAGCCTGTTCGTGTTCGTCTACTCGCTGCTGATCCTCGGACAGATACTGCTCGGCGTCTGGACCGTCCTCGTCCTCACCGTGGGACCGTACCTCTCGTACCGGCTGTTCGCCGCGCTCGACTCGCTCGCCGACGCCGCCCAGCGGATCGCCGCCGCCCGCGAGCGCGAGGTGGACCGCGACGCCCGGTCCGGCCGCCCCGTCGGCCGTGAGAACCCGGACGGGAGCGAGCGCCGGTCGGAGCGCGCGACCGAGCGCGATCGCTGACGGCGGCCTCGCTCGTCTCTATTACTGCCCGCTCACGCGAACACGACGAACCGGAAGACCCACAGCGTTCCCATCCCGGTCGCGATGGTCGCGAACACGTTTTCGGTCCGCCACGCGACCGCGCCGGCGACGGCGCCCGCGATCAGCCGCTCGTCGAGGAAGGTCGCGGTGACGGACGGCCCGAGCGTCACCAAATCGGGGAGGACGAGCGCCGCGAGGACGGCCGGCGGGACGTACCGGAGCGGCCGCTGGAGGCGCGTCGGGACGCCGTCGATCCGCCCGAACAGGTGGATGAAGGAGAGCCGGATCCCGTAGGTGATGACGCCGATGACCGCGATTGCGACCCAAGCGCGCGGGGAGGCGGCGAGGGCGCCGAGACCACTGCTCACGACACCCTCACCTCCGTCACGAGGCCGGCCGCGACCCCGCACAGCGCGCCGACGAGCAGGCCGAGGTTGAGCGGGAGCCCGGCCGCGATGACCGCGACCGCGCCGCCCGCGACGCCCGCGACGGTGGTCGGTCGGTCCTTCATCGCGGGGACGAGGAGCGCGAGGAAGACGAGCGGCACCGCGAAGGTGAGCCCCCACGCGTCGGGGACGCCCGCGCCGAGGACGACGCCGACGACCGTCCCGATCTGCCAGACGATCCACAGCGACGCGGCCGCGCCGAGGTAGTAGCGCCACCGGCTCCGGTCCGGGTTCTCATCGAACTCAGCGACCGAGAGGGCGTACGCCTGGTCGGTGAGGAGGTAGGCGAGCCCCGCGCGGAGCCGGCGACCGTAGTCGGCGAAGTGCGACGCGATGGAGGCGGAGTACATCAGCATCCGGAGGTTGATCACGGCCGCCGTCCCGACGACGACGGCGAGGGGCGCGTTCTCGCCGAGCAGTTCGAGCGCCGCGAGCTGGGAGGCGCCGGCGAACACGATCACGGACATCCCGACGGCCTCGGCGAGACCGAGCCCGGCGTCGACCGCCGCGATCCCTGCGACGAGGGCGAACGGCGCGACGCCGAGCATGAGCGGCGAGACGTCGCGCACGCCGGCTAATAGGTCCTCGTCGAAGACGCCCCCGCCCACGGCTACTCCTCCCGCGGGTACGGCGGCTCGTCGTACTTCGCCGCGAGGTGGTCGGCGTGGTCCAGCTTCGCGTTCGCCTTCCGGAAGGCGCCGAGCAGCGAGTGGATCTCACGCTCGGTCGGGTGCGCGCGCCCGAGCAGCCGGCGCATCAGCAGCGCGTTCTTCTCGCGGACGTGGTCGCGCTGCCCCGTCGCCGCGAGGAACTCGTCGAAGAACTCGTGGAAGCGCTCGAGGTCGGCCTCCGGAGCACGGGTCACCTCCGTGTCGGGCAGCTGCGTCTCCTCGACCGTGAGATCGCGAAGCTCGTACAAGAGGACCGTCGCGGCCTGCCCGAGGTTCAAGACGGGGTAGTCGTCGTCGGCCGGGATCGAGCACACCTCGTCGAGTCGCGAGAGCTCCTCGTTGTTGAGCCCCCGTCCCTCGCGGCCGAAGACGATCGCGGTGGGCGCGTCGACCGTCTTCAGCGACTCGCGCAGCTCGACCGGGGTCTTGAACGGGAACCGCTCGTGGCTACGGTCGTCCTCGCCGGTGATCGCGGTCGTGCCGACCGTGTGGTAGTTCGCGACGACCTCGTCGAATGTGACCTCGTCGGCGTTCGGAAGCACGTCCTCGCGGGCGTGTCCGGCGAAGCCGTACGCTTCGCCGTCCTCCGCGATCTCCGGCGGGTTCACGAGCTTGAGGTCCGTGAGCCCGAAGTTCTTCATCGCCCTCGCGATGGTGCCGACGTTGCCCGGCGTCTCGGGCTCGACGACGACGACCACGGGCTTCCGTCGACCGCTCGCGGGCGTTTCGACCGCGTCGACGTCCGACTCCTCGTCGCTCATCGGTCCGACGGGTAGTCGGTCGAGAGGTCGAGGTCGGACTCGGCGAGCTCCTCTTCCGTCAGCTCCTCGTCCGAGCGCTCCTTGCCGGCGAGTTCGACGATGTCGATCCGCTCGCCCTGGAAGTCCTCTTCGAGCCGCTCCTGGACCTCCTGCTGATCGGGCAGGTCCGGGAGGCCGTCGGGGTCCTCGTCGACGTGCTCGACCGAGCCGTACCCCTCCGGCGCCTCGTTGCCGGCGGCGACCCACTCGTGGAACCGGTCGGCGAACTTGACGGACCCCTTGTACTCGCTGCCGCCCGCCTCGCGGAACCAGTAGAGCAGGTCGGGTTCGTGCTCGGCGCAGAGCAGCACCTCGCCCTCCGGTTCGCCGTACACGATCTCCGCCTGCCTACAGCGGTTGATCTCCTCGTCGCCGTGCTCGAGGTAACAGACGTCGCAGGGCTCTTCGACGAGGGTGACGAGCCGCACGAGTCGCTCTCGCGGATCTTCGGGGATCTCGTCGAGGGGCTTCAGCTCCTCGTCGTCGGTGAATATCTCGTCCTCCTCGAAGCGCCACCCGCGGAGGCCGATGCTCACTTTCGCCATGTCTCACGCTACGCTCCGGCGGCGATAAAAGCGCGTCCTTCCCGGCACGAGGGGTCGCTACGCCGCGGCGAGGTCGAAGCGGCGGCCGCGAGCGAGAGCCAGACCGCGACGGGGAGTGGACGGAGAGTTCATACGGGTCGTGGGCGCACCGAGTGACATGTCCCTCCCCGGACCCGTGACGGCGCGACGCCGACGCCGCCGTTTATCACTCCGGCCCCCCTCGGCGCAGACATGAGACGGCGGCGACTCCTCGGGCTGGCCGCGGCCGCGACGACGGGCGCCGCGGCGGGCTGTCTCGGGGGCGACGACGCGACGAGCGACGGCGGCGATTCGACCGACGGCGACGCGGGTGGCGGGCCGGACGGCGCGAACGGCGGAGCCGACGACGCAGACTGGCCGACCGGAACGTACGCCGACTACGAGACGACGACCGTGACCGTCGAAGGTCCGGACGGGGGAGCTCGGGGGTCGGTGACGGCGGCAATCGCGGACACCCGTGACAAACGAATCCTCGGCCTCAGCGGCGCCGAGTCGCTGCCCAACGGGGGCGGGATGTTATTCGTACACGACTCGCCCGGCCCCCTGACGTACGTGATGCGCGAAATGGACTTCGGCATCGACATCGTCTACGTCGACGGCGACCGAGAGATCACCTCGATCCACAACGCGCCCGAACCGAGACCGAACGAGGACGGTGAAGATCAACGGTATTCCGGCTCCGGGCAGTACGTGCTGGAGGTCCCCTACGAGTGGACCGACCGCCACGAGGTCGCGGTCGGCGACTCGGTGCGGTTTAATCTATAAATGGGGTTCGGAGGCGTGTGCGATCAGTTATAACCAGCCGATCGTGGCCCTGCGACGAACACCTCCAAACCCCCAGTCGCGAGGGGGCGCACGCTCGCTGTGCTCCTCGGTCGCTCACTCCGTTCGCTCCCTGCGGTGCTTGCGTCGCCTGCGCCCCCTCGCGACTGCCCCTTCGAGTCCCACCCGACCGCGACCGCACCTCACGCCTCCCCGGCCTCGTCGCTCACGCCTTTCGGGCGTTCGCGACTCCTTCGCGCGTGCCCCTCGCGGCCTCCGCTTCGCTCCGGCCGCTCGGTCGCACGCACCACCGCCCGCCGACCATTTATAAGCGATTGCGAGGGCAGTTCTCCGGCGAGCGCCTCGGGTACTCGCCCCGTTTATGTCGCTCGCGCCCGTGGTGATCGTATGCGAAACGTGGACGCCGCGGGGCTCGGGATCGGCGACGACCATCCGCCCCGGATCATGGGCGTGCTCAACGTCTCAGAGGAGTCGCCGTACGACCCCAGCGTGTACGACGACCCCGGCGAGGCCGCCGCGTACGTCGACGAGGAACTGATCGGCGAGGGCGCCGACATCGTGGACGTGGGGCTTGAGTCGGCGAACAAGGACCTCGACGTGCTCTCGGCCGAACAGGAACTCGACCGCCTCGACACCGCGGTCGAGACCCTCGAATCGACCTCCGGCGACGCCGTCTGGTCGATCGAGACGCGCTATCACGAGGTCGCGGACGAGGCGCTCTCGCGCGGGTTCGACATGGTCAACGACATCTGCGGGTTCGCCGACCCCGAGATGCCCCGCGTCTGTCGCGAACACGACGTGGCGGTGTCGAAGATGGCCTCGCCGCCGGACCTCGAACGCCCGGGCGCGGTCGAGGACGTCGACGACATCTACGAGGCGCTCTCGATGAACGGCCTCACCGACAAGACGATCCTCGACCCCGCGTTCGGCGGCTGGTCCGAGGCCAAGACCCACGAGGACGACCGGGAGACGTTCCACCGGCTCCGGGAGTTCCGGGGGTACGGCCGCCCGCTGCTCGTCTCGATCAACCGCAAGAGCTTCCTCAAGACCATCGCGGGCCGCAGCACCGAGGAGGCGCTGCCGGTCTCGCTCGCCGCCACGTCGATGGCGGTCGAGCGCGGCGCGCACGTGATCCGCACCCACGACGTGGCCGAGACGCGCGACGCGGCGCTCGTCGGCGCCGAGTTCGCCCGCGACCGACACGACTCCCGCGGCGACTCCGACGCGGTCGGAGTCGAGGAGCTCGACGTGACGACGGTCCGCGAGGCCGAGCGTCACCTCGACCGGATCGGCGCGCCGGAGGCCGCTCGGGGCGACCGCGGCGCCGCCGACACCGCCGTCGTTCGTACCTACAAACTCACCGGGCTCGACGACCTCGCCGTCGGTGCCCTCCGCGCCGCGACCGTCGGCGACGACGCGACCGGCGCGACGTTCGCGCTGGGCGATCCGAACCGGGCGGCCGCGGCGACCCCGTCCGCGACCGACGGCGGCACCGGCGGGGCGTCGTCAGGCGGCGACGACCCCGCTGACGGCCGCCGCGGGCTCCTGATCGCGACGCCCGCGGCGCTCGACTCGGTTAGAGAGGCGGTATCCGGCGCTTCACGGGCGCTTGACGCCGCGATCGACGGTATCGACCGACACGTGAATTAAGAGAAAGTTTATGCCCTCGTGTAGACAACCGATCGACCGGACGCCGGAGGGGCACGCGGGTAGGGGTACTCTGTGCCACTCCGGCCCATACCATATCTCGCCCGCTGAGCGGCGGCGCCGATCGACGGGCGCCCAGTCGCGCGTCCCGAGGGGGGCCCGCACGTGAACTTCGCGACCTTCGAGCCCGTCTACGAGGCGATCCTCGCCGACTTCGGGTTCGACCGGGCCGACGACGAGCGCGTCCGCGATACTGCCGCCGACCTCGCGACTCCGTTCCCGCTCGGCCGCCTCGGTGACTGGGCGGACGAGACGGTCGCCGTCGCGGGCGCGGCCCCCTGTCTCGCCGACGAGGTCGAACTCGCCCGCGACGCCGATGTCGTCGTCGCGGCCTCGACCGCGGCGGACGCGCTCGCTGACCGCGGCGTCGCGGTCGACTGTATGGTGACAGACCTCGACAAGAACCCGGAGACGGCCGCGGAACTGACGCGCGATGGCGTCTCAGTCGCCGCGCACGCCCATGGCGACAACCTCCCGGCGGTCCGCGAGTGGCTCCCGCGCTTCGCCGACGAGTGGACGCTGGCGACGACGCAGGCGGCGCCCGTCGGGCCGCTCCGCAACCCCGGTGGGTTCACCGACGGCGACCGCGCGGCGTTCCTCGCCGACCACCTCGGGGCCGGCGAACTGGTCTTTCCGGGGTGGGAGTTCGACGACCCCGCGGTCGACCCGATGAAAGCGCTGAAGCTCGACTGGGCGGCCAGACTGCTGCGCTGGCTCGAACGCCGCCGCGACGAGCGGTTCGCGGTGCTCGACGGGCGGCGTGCGGACGCCGACGCGGCGCTCCGAGAGATACTCGGCGAGGCGTTCGCCCGAGACGCGGCCGACCAGTAGCCCGCGTCAGTCCGACCGCTCCACGCGCGGCTCGGGGAACAGATCGCTCTCGTCGCGCTCGCCGATCCACTCGGCCAGCTGGACGAGCTGGTCGGCGGCCGCCTCGAACAGGCGCTCGGCCTTCTCCGGCGTCACGTCGGTCGGGTCGCCGAACGCGCCGTTCGCGGAGTTGTCGACCGCGTCGTAGAAGGTTCGCGCGCCGTGGACGGTCGTCTCGGCGCTTTCGAGGTCGACGAGCCCGCCGTCGCGCGCGTCTTCGAGCCGGTCCTCGCGGACGAGGTCGGGCGCGAGGTGGGTGACCATCGCCGTCTCCTTGGGGCCCGCGTGGGGGCCGTTGCGCTCGAAGAGGTCGTCGACCAGCTCCGGGATCGACTCGTCCCACATCCACTCGACAGCGTAGCCGACCTCGTCCTCGTGGAGCCGGCGGCCGACCTCTCGGAGGTGCTGGACGTTGCCGCCGTGGGCGTTCACGAACACCACGCGGTCGATCCCGTGGTACGCGAGGTTCCGGGCGAACGACCCGACGTAGTCGCGGAACTCCGGCGGGTCGACCCACATCGTCCCCGGGAACTGGCGGTGGTGGGGACTAACGCCGACGTTGATCGTCGGCGTCCGGAACGCGTCGGATCGGTCCGCGGCCGCCGTCGCCAGCCCCTCGGCGATCAGGTGGTCGGTCCCGAGCGGAAGGTGCGGGCCGTGCTGTTCGGTCGAGCCGAGCGGGACGAGCGCGACGGAGCCGGGAGCCAGCGCGTCGCCGAGCTCCGGCCAGGTGCGGTCCGCGAGGTACATATCACCGCCTCGCGCGCGACACGTATCAACCCCGCTCTCTCGGTCCGGTTCGCCGCGATCGGGACCGGCGAGCGTCCGCGACGCGCCGTTGCTTCGACCCGTGTCGACACCCTTTTTGTGTCGTCCGGCCGAACCGGTGACCATGTTCGGAGGCGGCGGCATGAACCCGCGGAAGATGAAACAGATGATGAAACAGATGGGGATCGACGTCGAGGAGCTCGACGCCGAGCGGGTCGTCATCGAGACGGCCGACGGCGACGACCTCGTCTTCGACGGCGCGCAGGTCACCAAGATGGACGCCCAAGGGCAGGAGACGTACCAGATCGTCGGGTCGCCCGACGCGGTGGCCGACGCGGGCGGCGCGGCCGCAGTCGAGGGCGGTGCGGACGCGAGCGCGATCGAAGCCGAGGACGCGGCCGACGAAGACGATGGCATTCCGGAGGAGGACGTCCGGCTGGTCGCCGAGCAGGCTGGCGTCTCGAAGGACGACGCCCGCGAGGCGCTGGAGGCGGCCAACGGCGAGCCCGCGAGGGCGATCTCGGACCTCCAGTGACGGACGCCGCGTACCTACTCGTCCACGCGGACCGCGAGTACCTACTGGAGCCGGGCGAGGAGTTCGGCACCGACCTCGGCGTGATCGAGGTCCCCGAGGACGTCTCGGCCGGCGACAAGGTCGAGACGCACCTCGGCACCGTCTTCGAGGTCCGCGCGCTCCGCGGCCCGGACCTGTTCAACCACCTCGAACGCACCGGTGCGCCGATGATGCCCCGCGACGTGGGCCTCGTGATGGGGCATACAGGCGCGTCCGGCGGCGACCGCATCCTCGACGCCGGCACCGGGACCGGGATCCTCGCCGCGTACCTGGGGCGCGCCGGCGCCGACGTGACCACCTACGAGATCGACCCCGAGTTCGCCGACGTCGCTCGCGAGAACATGGCGACGGCGGGCGTCTCCGACCGCGTCGACGTCCGGACCGGCGACCTCACCGACGAGCTGGACGCGCTCGTCGACGGCGAGCCGTTCGACGCCCTGACGCTCGACACCGGCGACGCTCCCGCGGTCGTCGAGCGCGCGGACGACCTGCTCGCGCCCGGCGGCCGCCTCGCCGTCTACTCGCCGTTCGTCGAGGGGACCCGCGAGGCGGCGCTCGCGGCCCGTGAGGCCGGCTTCACCGAGGTCGAGACGCTCGAAACGATCCAGCGCGAGATGGACTTCTCCGACCGCGGCTCCCGCCCCTCCACCGCGGGCGTGGGTCACACGGGGTACCTCGTCTTCGGCCGGGCGCCCTGAGTTCGGCGGGTCCGTCGCTTTCCTCCCCGGACGGCCGCCGACGCCGGCGCAACGCTCTTTCGGACGTAGCCAGTCACTGACTGCTGTGACCGCGGGCGACGACGGATCCGGGACCGCCTCCGACGCCGCGAGCGACGGGTGCGAGGTCGCCGACGTCCTTCCGCGCCCCGCCGACGCGCTCGCCGAGGCGGTCGAGACCGCGCTGTCGGGCCGGTCGGCGCTCGTCGCGGTCGGCGTCCCGCCACGACTGCTCCAGGCGGTGCTGGAGGCCCGCGCACGGTCGTCCCGGCACCCGTGGCGTCCACCGTGTCGCCCCGGCGACGCCGCCACCCCCTACCGCGCTCGCACCCCCAGCCCCTCGGCAGCCGGCGC
>NZ_NEWI01000091.1:0-12219 GCF_002135005.1 Halorubrum sp. SD612
AAGCAGCACGCGCGAGGGGCGCCGCGAACGCCCGATAGGGCGTGAGCGGCGAGGCTGGGGAGGCGTGAGGTGCGGAGCGGTGCGGGGCGGGGCTCAAAGGGGCAGTCGCGAGGACGGCGCAGGCGTTCACGAGAGCGGAGCTCTCGTGAGCCAATCAGAACGCTTCGCGTTCTGATGACGACGCAAGCACTGGAAGGAGCGAACGAAGTGAGCGACTGAAGCGCGTGGTTCGAGAGAGCGAAGCTCTCTCGTCATCGCCAGAAATCAGAGATTTCTGGCTAGCAGTCAGAATCCGAAGGATTCTGACGACGTCCCGAAAATCGAAGATTTTCGGGCGACAGCGAGCGTGCGCCGTCCTCGCGACTGGGGCTCTGGAAGTGTTCTCCGCCGATCAGTGGTCGTGTATTTATAAATGAGCAGCTGGAGCTTCGGAGTGGTTCACCGTCACTCCGTCACCGGAGTCCGGTCTCGCTTCCTCGCGACAGCCCCGGCCGGTTGTCACAGTTTTAAGACCGACCACCGCAACCTCAGAGTATGGGATTCGACGAGATGGACGTCGACACGATCTGGAAGAACGGGGAGTTCCTCGACTGGGAGGACGCGACGACCCACGTTCTGACCCACGCGCTCCACTACGGGAGCGGCGTGTTCGAGGGCGTCCGCTGTTACGACACGGAGCAGGGCCCCGCCGTCTTCCGCTGGGAAGAGCACCTCGACCGGCTGTTCGACTCCGCGAAGATGTACGACATGGAGATCGAACACTCCCGCGAGGAGATAACCGAGGCCACCCTCGAACTGCTCGACCGGCAGGACCTCGACTCCGCGTACATCCGGCCGATCGCCTACTACGGCTACGACTCGCTGGGCGTCTCGCCGAAGGACTGCCCGACCGACCTCGTGCTCGCCGCGTGGCCGTGGGGCGCGTACCTCGGCGAGGAGGCCCTGGAGGAGGGCGTCGACGTGATGGTCTCCTCGTGGCGGAAGCACGCCTCCTCGCAGGTCCCGACGAACGTGAAGACGACCGGCCTCTACGTCAACTCCATGCTGGCGGGGGAGGAGGCCCGCCGCAACGGCTACGTCGAGGCGATCGTTCTCAACAAGGAGGGGAACGTCGCGGAGGGCCCCGGCGAGAACGTCTTCATGGTCAACGACGGCGAGATATACACCACCGGGCCCGCCCAGTCGATCCTCGAGGGGATCACGCGCGACACCGTGATCACGCTCGCCGAGGAGCGCGGCTACGAGGTCCACGACGAGGCCGTCATCTCCCGCGGACAGCTGTACACCGCCGACGAGCTGTTCTTCACCGGCTCCGCCGCGGAGGTCACCCCGATCCGGTCGGTCGACGACACCGAGATCGGCGCGGGCACCCGCGGCCCGGTGACCGAGGAGCTCCAGCGGGCCTTCTTCGACCTGGTCGAGCGGCGGACCGACGACCACGACGAGTGGTTCACCTACCTCTAGCTCGCCGCGCCGGCCTTTCGACCGACCGCTTTTTTCGCCTGAACCGCGCGCGCTCGAACGGCTACTCGCCGGACCCGCGTCCCTCGGCCGCCGACCCCTCCCCGTCGCTCGGGGTCCCGTCCGTCCGGACGCGTCCGAACCCGCCCGGCGTCCCGCCGCCGTCGCCCTCGGCGGGGTCCTCCTCGCGGACGGGGACCTGATGGGCCGACTCCGCGAACCCGGCCGAGAGGACCCGCGTCATCCCCTCCTCGACGGTCTCGCCCGTTTCCTCGATGCGGTCCGGCTCGACCTCGATGACGAAGCCGGTGGTGATGTTCGGCGCGGTCGGCATGAACAGGACGATCTTCCCGTCGCGGGTCTTCTTCCCGGTCCGGAAGGCGGTCATCCGGATCCCGGGCCAGGTCTCGATGTACACCGGGCTCTGCAGCTCGTCGGTGCCTGAGATCGCCGTCTCGATCGCGAGCTTCGAGGCGTTGTACACCACCCGGAGCGCCGGGATCCGATTTATCGCGTCGTCCACCGCCGACTCCGCCAACCGACCGAGCGTGGTCCGCATGAAGTACCCCACCGCGAGCACGACCGTCGCGAACACCGCGAACGCGATGATGACCCGGGAGACGGGCTCTAACGGCGCCGGGATGACCTCGGGCTGGAGTCCCTCGATGAGGGGGATCGAGGCGATGTACTGGTAGATCCAGCGGAGGACCAACAGGAGAACGAGGAGCGGCGCCAGCACGATGAGCCCGCTGGCGAAGTCGCGTTTCCACGTGGACATCTATCGCGTTGGTATGTGTCGGCAATCCTTAAGAGGGCTTCTACGTACCGGCGACGCGCGGTCGGCGGGGTTCGAGCGTCGCGTCGACTACGCGCCCAGCACCGCCCGGACCGCGAACGTCAGGTTCTCCTTGCGCTCGCGGACGCGCCGGTAGAAGTACGAGAGCCACTTGTCGCCGTACGGCGCGTACTGGTACACGTCGATCCCCTGCGCGGCGAGGTCGCGCTGCGCGTCCTCGCGGACGCCCATCAGCATCTGGACCTCGTAGTCGGCGCCGTGGTCGCGGGCGAGCCGGTCCGCCAGCGAGATCATCGCCGGGTCGTGGCTCCCGACGGCGATCCCGCGCTCGCGGCGCTCGAAGAGGAGGGTCAGGTCGTCGCGGTACGCCTCGTCGACGCGCGCCTTGTCGGTGTACGCGATCGACGACGGCTCGTCGTACGCCCCTTTCACGAGCCGGATCTTGCCGGGCACGTCGACGAGGCGGTCGAGGTCGTCGGCGGTGCGCTTGAGGTTCGACTGGATACACTGCCCGACGCTCCACGGGTAGTCGGCGGCGATCGACTCGAAGGCGTCGAGGGTGGCGTCGGTGGTGTCGGCGTCCTCCATGTCGCACCAGACGAACGCGTCGAGCTCGTGAGCGCGGGCGACTATCTCGCGGTAGTGCTCCTCGAACAGGTCGGGCGAGACGTCCATCCCGATCTGCGAGGGCTTCACCGAGAGACAGGCGTCGAGGCCGCTGTCGGCGATGTCCTCGAGCAGGGAGAGATACGCGTCCGTGTCCGCGCGGGCGTCCGCGGGGTCGTCGTAGTGCTCGCCGAGCAGGTTCAGGATGAGCGCGACGCCGTCCTCGTTCGCGGCGCGGGCGTGGTCGAGGGCGGCCGGAACGCTCTCGCCGGCGACGAACCGCCGGGCGATTGGGGGAATCATACTGATGCTTCCGGACGGGGCGAAGTTTACCTTTGTCGACCCGGCGGCCGTGACCGGGAGCGCGATCCGGGGTTTATAACACGCCGCGCGCCGCCCGTGGAGGTATGATCGGTACGCTTGTCGCGACCGCGTTCTGGGCGATGCTCCCGGCGTACGTCCCGAACAACGCCGCGGTGCTTGCGGGTGGCGGCCGCCCAATCGACGGGGGGCGCGAGTGGCGGGGGGCGCGGCTGCTCGGCGATGGGAAGACGTGGCGCGGCACCGCGGTCGGGACGCTGGTCGGCGTCCTCCTCGCGATGGGGCTCAACGGGCTGGCCGCCCCGGCGAGCGCCGCGCTGGGCGCCGACCTGCCGACGTTCGCGCTCCCGGCGGCGTTCGCGCTCGCGTTCGGCGCGATGTGCGGCGACATCGGCGCCTCCTTCCTCAAGCGCCGGTCCGGGCGCGAGCGCGGCGCCGCGTTCCCCGGGCTCGACCAGCTGGACTTCGTCGTCGGCGCGCTGGTCCTCGCCTTCGTCGTCGACACCGACTGGGCGCTCGCGGTGTTCGCGCCGCGCGTCCTCGCGGTCGTCCTCGTGATGACGCCCGTCCTCCACGTCGTCACGAACGTCGCGGCGTACGCGCTCGGCGTCAAGAACGAACCCTGGTGAACGCCGCGTTAGTTCCGTCCGTAGCGGTCGGGGGATTCGACGTTTCGAATCGACCTATTTATTTTCGAAAAACTGATCGAACGTCCGTGTAATTCGCAGCGACGAGAACGAGAGAAACATATATATGCTGGTGTGGCATACCATATCACGCATGTCTAGTAGTGCACCCAGCTCGGACGACGACGTGTTCGACGAGTTCCTCTCGGACCACGGTCACGAGACAGAGATCGTACGCTGGGAGCGGTCCTATAACAAGCTCCAGTGTCCCGAGTGCGGTGCGCTCCACGAGGAGGGATCCGCGCGGTGTTCGGTCTGCGACTGGCGGCCGAGCTGACGCTCGCCCCGGCGACGCGTTCCGCGAATTTTCTTTCCGCCACACTCCCCGGTAGTATTATGTGGAATTACTCGATAGTGACTACCATGCCGACCTGTCAGAACTGCGGTTCGTTCGTCACGACCGACTACGTGCGGGTGTTCACCCCGAACGAGGTCGACCGGCCCCGCGTCTGCCCGGCCTGCGAGGACATGGTCCGCGACGGCGCCGACGTCCGCGAAGCGCGCGCGACGCGGGGCAGCTGAGGCGCCGATCGGGGATGAGTCGCCGCTTCGCCGCCGTCGGATCGACGCTCGCATCGGCGATCACCGAGCCATGGCGTTTAAGGAGAGTCGGAATCTGGGAGTAACAATGACTGACGCCACGGTGACGCGGCTGTTCGGGGGGCCCGGGAGCGGGAAGACGACCGCGCTCCTCGACCGCGTCGAGGAGATTCTCGAGGAGGAGGACGCCGACGTGCGCGACGTGCTCGTCGTCTCCTACACGCGCGCGGCGGCCGCCGAGATCCGCGAGCGGCTGGCAGAGCGGCTCGACGTCTCCCCGCGCAGCCTCCAGGGGAACGTGAGCACGATGCACGCGAAGGCGTACGAGCTGCTCGACCTCTCCCGGGGCGACGTGGTCGGCGAGGACGACAAGGAGTCGTTCTGCGAGGAGTACGGCATCGAGTTCGAGGACCAGCACGGCGGGGCCGGCCGCCGGACCGCGCGCTCGACGACGATCGGCAACAAGATCATCGCCACCTCGCAGTGGCTCCAGCGCACCGAGCGCGACGTGGCCGACTGGTACGACGTGCCCTTCCAGTGGAACGTCGAGGAGGTTCGGCTCCCGCCCGAGGAGGACCCCAACGCCCAGCAGGGGAACAAGTACACCCCGACGTGGCCCTCCGACGACGACCGCATCGACATCCCCGAGACGATCCGGGCGTGGCGCGCGTACAAGGGCGACAACGACCTCGTCGGCTTCGCCGACATGCTCGAACGGGTCGCGCAGCGCTCGCTCGTCCCCAGCGTCGACTACCTGATCATCGACGAGTTCCAGGACATCACGACGCTCCAGTACAACGTCTTCGAGGAGTGGCGGCCGCACATGGAGAAGGTCCTGATCGCCGGCGACGACGACCAGGTCGTCTACGCGTGGCAGGGCGCCGATCCCGACCTCCTCTTGGACACCGACGTCGACGAGGACGTGGTCCTCCCGAACTCCTACCGGCTCCCCTCGGAGATCCTCAACGTCGTCAACGCCGAGATCCGCCACATCGACAAGCGTCAGGAGAAGGACCTCCACCCGCGCAAGGAGGGCGGTACCGTCGAGGCGATCGAGTCGCCGTCGATGATCGAGCTGGTCCGGAACGTGCGGTACACGGTCGAGGACGACGAGGGCGACGTGATGTGTCTGTTCCGGGCGCGCTACCAGATGTTCGACTTCATCGACGAGTTCATCGACCACGGCATCCCGTTCACGATGCTCACCGACGGCCGGATGTGGACCGACCGAGTCCGGGACTACGTCAGCGCGATCGAGAAGGCCGAGGCCGACGAGCCCGTCACCGGGCTGGAGGCGCGGCGGCTCGCGGACATGCTCCAGGAGTCGGCGTTCGGCACCCACGACCGCGAGGAGTTCTACGACTTCCTCGACGACCGCGAGGAGGCGGCCGACGCGGACGACGTCGCCCGGATCGAGATCCCGGCCGACACGCTCGACGAGTACATCCCGTTCATGCCGGACGCCGCCAGCGCCGACGACATGGTCCGGAAGGTGACGAGCTTCCAGCGGAAGTCGATGGGCGCGTACTTCGACGGCGAGTACCAGGGGACCGACCCGACCCGGGTCCGCGTCGGCACCATCCACTCCGCGAAGGGTCGCGAGGCGGACCACGTGTTCGTCGCCACCGACCTCACGGAGAAGGTGGTCGAGCAGATGGCGGCCTCCATCGACGACCCGAGCGACGTCGACGGCGTCGAGGAGTTCACGAAGACGACGAGTCCAGTCCCCGTCCTCACGGACAACGAGCGCCGCGTCTTCTACGTGGGGATGTCCCGCGCCCGCGAGCGGCTCGTGATCATGGAGAGCCTCATCAGCGGCGCGCCGACGCTCCCGATCAGCGTCCTGCTGTTCAACGAGCTCCGCGAGGAGCCGGCACAGGACCTCGTCGAGGAGGTCCAGGCGGAGCTGGCGGTGCCCGAACCCGAGCCGTGAGCGAGGACGCCGCGACGCCGGAGGGCGCCGAGGAGGGCCTCCGCCCGCTCCGGACCGACCTCCGACCGGTCGTCGAGGCGGTCCGCGACGCCGACGCGGCCGCGTTCGTCGCCGTCGGCGACCGGTCCGACGACGACCTGCGCTACCTCACGCGCTTTTCGGGCCCGGACCGCCCCTACGCGCTGGTCGTCGTTCCGAGCGGCGGAGCGGCCGTCGACAACGCCGACCCCGGCGCCCGCGCGGCCCTCTGCGCCCCCGCGCTGTTCCGCGAGCAGGCGGAGCGCGAGTTCGTCGCGGGCGCGCGCGACTCGACCGCGGAGCCGGCAGACGGCGACGGCGCCCGGTTCCGCGACGGCGTCGCCCGCGAGGTCCGGACCGGGAACGTCGGCGACCACGCCGGCGAGCGCGCGGCCGCGCTCCTCGACGACCTCGCCGCGGTCGAGAGCGGCGGTCGCAGGGTTCTCACTCCGGCGTCGATCCCCCACGACGCCGCGGTGTACCTGGAACGCGCGGGCAACGAGCTGGCGTCGACGGACGCGGTCGCGGCCGCCAGAGAGCGGAAGACGCCCGCGGAGGTCGACCGGCTCCGGCGCGTCCAGCGCGCGACGGTCGCCGGGATGGGGCGCGCCGAAGCGGTCCTCGCCGAGAGCGAGGTCGTCGGGCCGGTCGACGAGGGCGCGGGAGGGCCCCGGTCCGACGACGGCCGCCGACCCCCGCTCCGCTGGGCGGGCGAGCCGCTGACGACGGAGCGGCTCCGCCGCGAGGTGAATCGAGCGCTCGCGGCCCGGGGAGTCCGCGACGCCGGCAACACGGTGATCGGCGCCGGCCCGTCGGCCGCCGACCTCCACCACGTCGGCGACGACCCGATCCGGCCCGGCGAGACGGTGCTGCTGGACGTCTCGCCGCGGGGCCCGGACGGCTACTACGGCGACGCGACCCGGACGTTCGTCGTCGACGGCGACGGCGGGTGGGAGCGCCGCGCGTACGTCGCCGTCGAGGCCGCGCGCGAGGCCGCGCTCGACGAGGTCGAGCCGGGCGTCCCCGCGAAGACCGTCCACGGCGAGGCGGCCGCCGAGCTGGCCGCGTACGGGTTCGACCCGAACGCGAGCGAGGGCGAGACCGGTTTCACTCACGGCACGGGCCACGGCGTGGGCGTGAGCCTCCACGAGGGGCCGTCGCTGACGGGCGCGGGCGAGCTCCGCCCGGGCCACGTCGTGACCGTCGAGCCCGGCGTCTACGACCCCGAGGTCGGCGGCGTCAGGCTGGAGGACCTGATCCTCGTCACCGAGGACGGCTACGAGATACTGGCCGAGTACCCGTTCGGGATCGCCCCGACCGAACGCGACTGAGTCGGCGAGGGGTCACGGTGGCGCCCGATCGGACGGTAACTACAACTATCGTTTGAGGCATCGAAGTCGCTTTGATCGAACGGGGAGACCGTTGAGACGCATGCGATCGAGACCCTCCACCTCGGCCGACGAGGCCGAACGGATCGGACGCGTCGGGAGACGACTACAGCGCGTCGGGACCGGGCTGTTCGTGGCCGCGGTCGCCGTCGTCGGAATCCTCGCTCTCGCCGCCGCCGGCGCCGCCGCCGCCGACGGGAGCGCGGAACTCGACGAGTCGATCGTCGCGGTGACCGACGGCGGGACCGGAACGATCGTCATCGAGTCCGACGGCGTCGAATCGTTCGAGGTCGTGATCGGCGACGAGGACGAGGCCGGATACGAGCTCCGAGCGACGGTGACGCCGGACGCCGACGGCGCCGCCGCGCTCACGTACGACCACGGCGCGGCGGGCGACGGCGGTGATCCGCTGACCGCCGACGGCGCAGCGGTCGAACTCGACGGCGAGACCGATCTCGGCGGAGCCCCCGCTCCCGGAGCGTACGACCTGCGGCTGTTCGTCGGCGACGGGAGCGAGCCGACGGACGTCGGCACGCTGAGAGTCGACGCCGGCGGTGAAAGCGGCGACGGCGCCGACGGAAACGATGACGCGGTCGAGGCCGTCACCGCCGCGAGCGTCGAGGACGCGGACGTCCTCGTCGAGCCGCGCGCGACCGCCGTCACGGTGCCCGTCGAGCTCGGCGACGGGGCGGCCGTCGAGATGCGACTCCGGTCGGCCGGCGACGCGAGCACGGACTTCATCGAGACCCGAGAGGCGACGGTGACGGACGGGGAAGCGACGGCGACGTTCGACGCGAGCGTCGCCGAGCCGGGAGACCGGGCGACGCTGACCGTCCGCGGTAACGAGGCGCTCGACGGGCCGGTGACGCGGGACGTGCTCGTGGTCGACGACGTCGATTCGCCCGACACGGGCGACACCGGAGGCGAGGCTCCCGGATTCGGCGTCGTCGCCGCCGCACTGGGGCTTCTCGGCGCCGCGCTCGTCGCCCGAGTTCGGGGGTGACGACGCGACGACGCCCGCGACTGCTCGGGGGCAGCGCGAGCCGCGGCCTTCGGTCGCCGCGGCCGCGGGAACGGCCCGCGGTCAGCGGTCGTCCGAGTCGCTCCCGACCGCGAGGGACGGCGAGTCGTCTTCCGTCTCGGGAGCCGCCGCGTCGTCCCCCCTGAGCCGGGACGGCAGGAGTCCGGAGAGCAGCCGGCGGAGGATCTGCGCGGGATCGAGGAAGTACTGCGGGAGGACCACCATCGCGACGGCGACGACCAGCAGGCCGCCGCCGAGCGCGACCTCACCGTCGAGTAGCCGAAAGACGGCGTAGTTCCCGAGCGGGATGGCGAAGATCAGCGAGGCCGCCAGCCCGATCATATCGAGCAGTCCGAGTCGCATCGGTGACCCGTTGGCTGCCGGGGGTCAAAAGGGACGCGGCGCGCCGGCGACGGTCGCGGTGTGGGCGGCGGTCGCGGTGTGGGCAGCGGTCGCGGTGCGCGCGGCGGGCTCGCACCCGGGACCCGGTCCGTGCCGGGCGCGTCGACCCAGAACGGATATCCCTCGCCCGCCTCTAGTTCCGGTATGTTCACCGGCATCGTCGAGGGCACCGGCACGGTCCGCGAGCGGACCGAGACCGACGACGGGCTCCGCCTGCGGATCGGCGTCGACGGGTTCGACGACCTCCACCACGGCCAGTCGATAAGCGTGAGCGGCGTCTGCCTGACCGTCGAGGAGTGCGGACTCGACGGCGACGACACCGACGGCGAGTGGTTCTCGGTGTTCCTCGCGAGCGAGACGGTCGCGAAGACGTACCTCGGCGAGGTCGACGAGGGCGATCCGGTCAACGTCGAGCGCGCGATGCCCGCGGACGGGCGGTTCGACGGCCACGTCGTCCAGGGCCACGTCGACACCGTCGCCGAGGTGACGGGGATCGAACGGGTCGGCGAGGACTGGCGGTTCGCGTTCGCGATCCCCGAGGGCCACGGCGACTACCTCGTCGACAAGGGCTCCGTGACGCTCGACGGGATCTCGCTGACGGTCGCCGAGAAGCGCGGCGGAGAGTTCGACGTCGCGGTCATCCCGACGACCTACGAGTTGACGACGCTCTCCGAGAAGTCGGTCGGCGACCCGGTCCACCTGGAGGTCGACGTGATCGCGAAGTACGTCGAGAACATGCTGGACGGGTACGCCGGCGCGGACTGAGCGGAGTCCGACCGCTCCGCAGAAGCGGGAGTTTCAGTCGTCGTGCGCGTCCTTCGCGCCCTTCACGGTCTCTCGGACCGCGTCGACGCCCTCGTCGTGGAGCAGGTCGCCGACGACGATCACGTCGCTGTGGGCGGCCATCTCGTTGGCCGACTCGTAGTCGTGGATGCCGCCGCCGTAGAACAGCGTGGCGTCGTCTAAGGCGTCGTGGGCGGCCGCGACCTTCTCCGCGTCGCCGAAGGTGCCCGAGTACTCGACGTAGACGATCTTCTGCCCGAACATGCGCTCCGCGATCTTCGCGTACGCCTCCACGTCGTCCGCGGCGAGGTCGCAGTCGGCCTCCGTCAGCTGTGCGACAGACGCCTCGGGGTTCATCACGATGTACGCCTCGGTGTGGGTCCGGCTCCAGTCGAGGTCGTCGATGCGGACCCACTCCTTGTGCGCGCCGGTGATCCAGAAGGGGCCGCCCGCGTTGAACACGGTGGGGATCAGGTACCCGTCGAGCGCGGGCGAGTCGATCACGACGCCCGGGTTCGACGGCTCCTGGTACAGCGGCACGTCGTACTCCGCGGCGGCGTCGACGACGCGAGTCATCTTCTCCGCGGTGACGTCGAGGGTCCCGCCGATCTCGATCGCGTCCGTCCCGGTCCGGCAGACGTCCTCGAAGGTCTCGCCCCGCCGGAGGTCCTTGTCGGGATCGACCTTCAGCACGTGGTCCCAGTCGTCCCACGGATGAGTCATCGGGCGAGACTCCACCGGGCGAGACCAAAAAGGTGCGGAACCTGTCCCGCCGGCCGGACGGCGGCCGACTCGCCGACCGGCTCCGGGCGCTCCGATCGCCTCAGAGCAGGTCGTCGATCTCGTCGTTCTCGAACGCCGCCGCCGGGTCCGGCTTCTCCTCGCGCTCGTCGCGGACCGCCTGCCGCGCGCGCTCCAGGAACGCCTCGACCCGCTGCGAGCGCTCGACGCCCGCGAGGAGGACCAAGGCGGCGACCCGCTCGGAGTCGAGCGGGAAGTCGCCGCCGCGGACCTGCATCGACCCCGTCTCCTCTTGGAGCCACTTGCGAGCCTTCTCCGCGCCCTTCCGCGAGATCCGGTCCGGGTCGCCGGCGACCGCGACGAGGGCGGCGTCGGCGTCGGTCGCGTTCGGCAGCGAGAGTCCCGTCATCACCGCGCTGCGGACCGCGCTCGTCACCGTGGTGACGTTCTCCTGCGGGTCCTCGGCGGCGGGCGCCGAGGCGAAGCCGACCGCGGCCATCCCGCCCGCGCGGAGCGTGTTGATCACCTCGCTCGTGTCGACGACGGACTCGCCGACGCCCTCGACCGCCTCGCCGGCGGCTAAGATTAGGCCGATCCGCTTCGCCATCGAGGCGTTGATCGCCTCGTAGCCCCCCTCGACGGACTCGCCCGCGGAGCGCCACGCGTCGTTGTCGAGCAGGACCGTCGCGTCGGCCTCGCGGACCAGCGTCTTGAGCGACCGCCCGGCGTTCACCTGGTACATCGTCCCCTCGTCGCGGCCCGGGAGGATGCCGATCGCGTAGACGGGGACGTCGTACACCCTGTTCAGTTCGCGGACGAGGACCGGCGCGCCGCCGGAGCCCGTGCCGCCGCCGAGCCCGGCGACGACGAACACCGCCTCGGCCTCCGCGGTGACCTTCGGGGCGAGGGCGTCGAGCACCTCGACCGCGTCTTCGTCCATCACTTCCGCGCCGAGTTCGTTGTCGCCGCCGACGCCGTGGCCGTTGACGCGCGACTGCCCGACGAGAACCGTTTCGAGCGGGAGCGGGTCGAGGTCGGCGGCGGCGGTGTTCACCGCGAGCGCGTCGAGGACCGCGCCGTAGCCGGCGTCGGCGTCGAACTCCGCGAGGGCGGTCGTGAGCTTGCCGCCCGCCTGTCCGACGCCGAGGAGGACTGCTTTCATGCAACCACGTACCGGGGCCCTCGACAATACTGTTTCCTCGAGGTTTAAGAGTGAAACCGCGAGCAACGGGTCGCATGACCGATCACGCGCAGGGCGCCGCGCCGGCGGGCGCGGAACCGGAGGCGACGGAAGCGGCGGCGACGGAGGCGACGGGGGCGAGCGGACCGAACGACCGGATCGAGGGGCGGCTCCGCGCCGTCGAACGCGCTGTGACCGGGAGCGACGCGCGTCCGGCTGACGCCGCCGCGGGCGCAGAGGCGACCGCCGAGCGCGAGCGGCTCGAATCGCGGCTCGACGACCTCGAGGAACGCGTCGCGGAGCTGGAGGCGGCGACGCAGGCGGTCCGGGGGTACGCGGGGGC
>NZ_NEWI01000092.1:0-11977 GCF_002135005.1 Halorubrum sp. SD612
CCGCTGTGTCGGCTTTTTATCTTCGACCTCCGCGAGAGCGTCGCGGAGGTCGTCAAGAGTGGCGGCGTCAAGCGTGGACATACTTGCTAATCACACTCTAACCTAAAGAATATTTAGCTGACAGTATCAGTCAGAAGAGAATATTTGTGACGCTTGTAGCGACCTCGACCCGGCGACGATTCAGCCGTTTAATACAGATGTACTCGGGTTACGTTACCGGACCGAAATAGAAAGCCGATGGAGGTAAATTCAGCGAGAGTTACTCGGCTGTGAGCGTCGTCGAGTAAATTGCGTTTCCGGACGGGTCGTGAATCAACCTGACCGTTACACGGTCACCAGAGGAGTACGAAGCGCTACCCTCGTCAGTGAAGCGCACTGACTGGCCAGTCTGCCACGTATTTGACCCCAGCCCAGACTCAACGCTAGTGTTTGTTCGTGATCCGTCAACACTCAAGACTAAGTCTCTTGCATCTAGATCCTGTCCACCGGTTTTGGCGAGTGTGAGACTAACGCCATTAGTTGCGTCAGCAGTAGCATCATCAACATCGAAACTCGCCTGCGGCGCAGTATCGCCTATCTGGTCACCCAGACCAAGGACGAACGTCCCGATGACGGCCGCCAGGATGACAGTAATCGCGACCATGAGGATGACGCCGATGACGGGACTTACTGCCCTGTCTTCCGCGTTGGATTGGTTGCTTGGTTTCATAGTTTGAACCCAGCGGCCACCGATGAACGAGATCCGGAGACACAAGCGCCGTCGTCGGCGCATACTCGGTCTCGTACCCGTTCAGATCGGTTGCTGGTTACTGAAGAAAAGACGGACCTAGCTTATGTACTTACTGGCACGAATATCAGCGGAGAAAATTAGATGAGCAGAGTCAAATCAGTTGACTTGGACGCACTACTTATGGAACCCACGGCCACATCTATCTCCCGGACTTACAGCGATCGCGTGTATCCGGACCCGTGGGAGAAGGTGCTCGATTACCGTCGCGTCCGAGAGTACGCCGCCGAGAATCCGAACGCCGGCCGGGTCCGCGTCGGCCGTGCGCTTGACCTCCCTGACGAGCGCGTCCGCGGCTGGCTCAAGCATGTCGTTCCCGACCCGGTTCGGGGGATCAACACCGCGATCGACCGCGGTTGGCTCGATCCAGACCCCGATAGTGAGACGGCGGCCGCGCTCGTCGGCCTGCTCGCGCACGTCCTCGCCGGGGGGAGCATCCCGGCGGGGAACTACGTCCCGGCGGTGACGCCAGGGAGCCGGGTGGGCGCAAAGGAGATCCGCGACGCTTTCGAGCGCCTCGGCGTCGAGACACGCACCCGCAACGTCGATGAGCCGGGCCGCGCGAGCGAGATCGTCCCAACCTGTGACGGCACGGTTCTCGGTCGGTGCCTCGTCGCGATGGGCGCGCCGACCGGCGGGAAAACGTCCCTTGACCACCTGCCGGCGGTTGTGTGGGACGTGCCTCGATCGGTTCGACGATCATTCGCACGGACGTACGTTCGACACCGCGGATTGAATTACGCCGACAAGTCGACGACGCGCGTCCAAGTGGAACGCCCGAGCTCGTTCATCACGGAACTCCGCGAGGTTCTGGACGATGTCCTCGACGAATCTGTGACTACGGCAGACGCCGGGCTCACGATTTCGGCGGACGCAGCTCGGGAGCTCGGCGTCGAGTAACTGACCGGTCGGCTCACTTCTCTTCGAGATCGTCGGCGTCGAGACCGCCGGAGAGGTACGCACAACCGCGTTCGGTGATCCGATAGTACCCCCGCTTCTCGGAGACCCTCTCGACGAGTCCATGCTCGTCGAGAATCGGAAGCCTCCGTTTCACCGTCGGATGAGACACTCCAGCGACGTTGTGAGAAATAACCGCGGGAGGCAGATCTAGGTCGGACTCGTGTAGCAACTCCAAGATCGCCGGGTCCGACTTGGTCATCCACGACACCAGCGGCCGCATACACCTACGAATCGGTTCGGGTGTGATAACATCACCTACGATGTGTCTGGCTGCTTCTAATCAGTTTGTATGTAATGCTATATAGTATCAAAATACAATTACCCGCTACGTTAGATCCGAATCAACGGAAGCACTCTTGCGGACCCGTCGCTCTCCGATGGGTCCCGGCTCGAAGCAAAGCAGACCCCACTGCTGGAGACAGCCGGTCCGCGCGGGCTTCCGTGATAGGGCACGAAAGCCATGTTTGACCACTACGCGCCGGGGTTTGAAATCCCCGATCGACCGAGGAACCGCAACACAATCGCCGGACATGACCTCTTTCAGTTTCACCGTGCGAGTCAGGGTATTTTCTTTTTAACACCGGTACTTCGTTCGGAACTGATGCCTCCGAAAGAAGTGGTGTGGATCGAAGACCGGTAGGACAGGTGGCGGTACGTCTGTCCCCGCGGCCACCGCTTGTGGGAACCGACGAATCACCACTTCTGGTGTCAGAAATGCGTCGCGAGCGACGAGACTGACGGTGTGTTTCAGTATCTGCGTGACCGCAAGACCGGTGCTAAATTTGACCGCGAGTTCGTTCAACTGGTGACGCCGATCGGCCCCTACGACCGAGATCTCGACGGTGGGCCGGGCGAATGAGCGACGACTCGGGACACGCCAGCCGGATCGCCGGACAGCTCGCGATGTACGACGACGGAGAAAACGAGGAAGCGATCCGGCGGTGTAACTCCGAGAGCTTCTCCGGGCACGACTTCGAGGTGTTCGGCTACACGGTCGATGACAATGTAACAGTCGCATTCTTTCGGGATTTCGAGGAGGATGTCCCGCCGAGAGAGCTTGCGAAGCACTGTGAGGAGAACGGCATTACGTGCTACAGGTACGGGTATTCAGAGCTAGATTTCGCAACACAAAACTGATCCCGTCATCGACCGCGTCGCGGGATCATTCCCCCGCGTCGGCGTGCTCCCTGCCGAGAAGCGGTGGGAGGGGGGGCGCCCCGATCACCGCCTTCCGTTTCGATCCTACTGACCACTCTGCGCGCGTCGCTCTCGCGGGCACGCATCTTGTCGGGGGCACTGCGCGTCGCTCTCGCTGGCGAGCGTCCCCCCGGCGTCACCGCGCGCCGCCGACCCGGTGCTCGGGCCTACTGCGCGGCCGAGCGACTCTCGTCCGAAGCCTCGGGCGATCGCGTCCGAACCGCGTCCCACCCGCCGATACAGGCCTCACACAGGTAGTACGCGAACCCGTCGACGTCCCGGTGCGTGAGCGTGGCGTCGACGCCGCATCTCTCGCAGTCCATGCTCGGGAACTGCGCTAAGGGGAATATATGTCTTCTGCTCCAGCCACTCTCCGTGATAATCCGTGATAGAACCGACCGAACGGAAAGTCCGGCGTCGGTACGTGATCCGGTCGAGAGTCTACCGCAGCGCGTCGAGGTCGAACTCGAAGGCGGCGACCGGCACCTCCAAATCGTGCTCGACGAGTACCGCGGGATGGATCTCACCGATCACGCCGACGCGTTCACCGTCGATCACGACCGCGGCGGCGCGGCCATCGATGAACGTCGGATGCTCGACTCGGGGTGTCGCTAGGTCGGCGTCGAAGTCGTCGCACAGCGCCTGAAGCCGGCCTTTCGCGGCCTCATAGGAGGCGTCGCGCCGGGCGACCGCGCCGGCGACGTGCCGCGACTCGGCGACGTTCGTGTCTGCGTCGTCGTCGCGCTCGGCGACGAAGCCGACCTCGGCGACGTCCTGCGGGTAGGCGTTGTGGGTGTTCCGCTCCAACAGCATGACGAGCGACGGGAGGGCCCACGTTCGGAGCTGGGTGTACTCCTCGCTGTACGGCTCGGTGATCTCGACGGGGGAGCCGCCGCCGAATACCCCGTCGCCGTCTCCGACCGCGGCGCCGCCCGTGCCCGGTTCGATCCGCATCCGGTCGTAGTTCTCGGTCCCGCTCGTCATGTGGAAGTTCAGCAGATCCTCGAAGCCCAGCCCGACGAGACTCGTACGGACCGCGTCCTCCAGCCGGGAGCGCTCGTGGCGCCCGCCGACGGTGCCCACGTCGGGGTAGCGCGGCGTCAGGTTGTCGAAGCCGTACGCGCGCCCCGCGTCGTCGACGAGGTCGAGGGGGTGGAGCACGTCGACGCGGTACGGCGGGATCTCCACCTCGTAGCGGACGTCCTCGCCGAGCGTGTACGAGGCGTCCAGTCCGGCGCGCTCGAAGCAGTCGACGACCTCCTCGGGCTCGAAGTCGACGCCGAGCAGCGTCTCGATCCGCTCGTGCGACACCGTCTTCTCATCGACGTCGAGGTTCGGCCGGACGAGCTCCGCGCCGTACTCGCTCGGGTGCGTCGCGCCGTCGGCGTAGTTCACCTCGACCTCCTCGATCGTCGCGCCGCGGGCCGACAGGGCGTAACAGATGATGTTACACATCCGGTCGATAGTCCACTGGTCGGTGCCCGTGAGCTCGACGAGCAGCTCGCGGGACCCCGTCGTCACCTCGGTGCGCTTCCCGTTTATCACCGGCGGGAACGAGAACAGGCCGAGCTCGTCGTAGATCGCCGGGTAGCGATCGAGGTCCGTGACGAGGTCGGCGTACGTCTCGCCCGTGGCGTGCTCCTCCAGCACCGCGGCCGGGCTCAGCTCGTCGTTCGCGTCGAGGGGGACGAACGTGTCGCCCTCGGGGTCGACGCCGCGGTAGGTGATCGACGGTTCTGCGCCCTCCTGGAGCGGCGCGCCCTTCACCATCGCGAGGTCGTGGATGCCGATGGCGCCCTTCGCGCGCCCCCGTCCCATCGTCGCGTGGAGCTTCTCTTGGAGCTGGATCAGCGACTCCAGCGCCGCCTCGTCGAGGTCGAGGCCGCGGACCACCGCGCCGGTGACGTACGGGCGCTCGTCGGGCACCGACTCGTCGACCTCGATCCTCCACTCGGGGTCGTTCGTGTTCGGCACGTAGACGCCTCGCGCGTCGCCGTAGTGGTAGCGCAGCGAGCGGGCGACCCCCTCGACGGAGAGACGGTCGAGCCGGTCGGGCGCGAACTCGAACTGGTACATGCCGTCGTCGGTCTCGCCTTCGAACTCCAGGCCGAGCCCGAACAGGTCCGCCTTCAGCTCCTCGTCGTCTTTCTCCTCGTGACCGGTGAGCTCGCGGAGCTCGTCCGGGTCGACGTCGACGACGGGCATCAGTAGCTCACCTCCGCGTCCCGCAGGAACTCGATGTCCGCGAGCGTCCCGTGGAGGTCGCGGATGTCCTCCGCGCCGGTGGTGAGCATCGCGAGCCGCTCTAAGGCGAGCCCCCACGCCATCACGTCGCAGTCAACGCCGAGGGGGCCGGTGACTTCCTCCCGGAACACGCCGGAGTTGCCGATCTCGATCTCCTCGCCCGTCTCCGGGTGTTCCCCGAACAGCTCGAAGGAGGGTTCGGTGTACGGGTTGTAGTGCGGCTTGAACCGGATGTCCGTGATCCCGAACTGCCGGTAGAACTCCTCGAAGGTGCCCATCAGGTCGCGCACCGAGAGGTCCTCGGCCATCACCCACCCCTCGATCTGGAAGAACTCCAGGAGGTGCGTCGGGTCGAGGGTGTCGTTGCGGTACACCTTCTCGACCGAGAAGTAGCGCTGCGGCGGCTCCAGCTCCGCGCCGGCAACCCCGGAGAGGTATCGCATCGACAGCGACGTGGTGTGTCCGCGGAGGGCGACCTCGCGGGCGAACTCCTCCGACCACGGCGAGTGGTAGCCGTCGCCGTCGTCGCCCCACCCGTCGCGGTGGGCCGACTCGACGCGGGCCATCAGTTCGTCCGAAATCGACTCCATGCGGTCCACGTCGAGCGCGAACCGGTCCCAGTGGGTCCGGGCAGGGTGGTCCTGCGGCATGAACAGGCAGTCGTTGATCCAGAAGTCGGCGTCGGCGTGCGGGCCCTCCATCTCTTGGAACCCCATGCCGACGAGGACGTCCTTCACGCGGTCGGCGGTCCGACGGAGGACGTGCTTGCGACCGCCGCGGGCCGTCTCCGCCTCCGCCTCGACGTTGTACGCGGCGAACTCGGCGTCCCGCCACTCGCCGCTGGCGAGGAGCTCAGGCGTGAGCGCCCCGACCGTCTCGGTCGCCTCCACGCCGGTCATCAGCGCGTCGACGCCCTCGTCTGTGAGCCGGACCGTCCGCGTGACGGACTCGCCGACCGCGATCAGCCCGCGCGAGTCGAGCCGATCGATCACGGCCTCGTCAACGTCGAGGGCGTCCCCGTCGAGACTCCCCCCGTCGGCGTCGGCCTCCGCGAGCGCCGCGAGCGCCGTCGCCTCGGCGTCGTCGGGATCGGCGTCGGGGTCGACCGAGAGCTCGCCGCCGTCGACGCTCCCGTACCCCTTCCGCGCGAAGTTCGCGAGCGCGATGTCGACCTCCGGACCGTCCAACGCCGCCTCACCGATGACTGCGCCCATCGAGACCGAGTCGGCGTCGGCCCCCGCGTCGCGGCCGGCGCGGTAGAGCCGCGTCTCGGGTAGCCCCTCGTCGACGTAGCGCCGCCCCTCGTCGGTGAGCGCGAGCGTCCGGTCGGTCACCGAACCGACCTCAACGAGCCCCTCGTCGGCGAGGTCGAAGGCCGCGCCGGCCACCGTCTCCGGCTTCAGGTCGGTCTCCGCGGCTATCTCTGCCACCGTTCGTTCGTCCGTCGCGCTCGCGGCCTCGAGGACCGCGAGCTGTCGTTCCGGGAGTCGCATTCGAGTTGTCTCTACACGCGTGCGGCTGGTTGGTAACGGTTCCGGGACCGAGACGCGCCCGGCTCCCGGTTCAGAGACTCTGTCGCGGGCAAGGCATCATATATGATAAATTGGACGACTGATTTATGTGTGATATCCGCCTCTAGGGGGTATGAACAGCGTAACGGCCGAATCGAGCGGCTCCGGTTCGGTTCCGGAGCGGGCCCGCGTCCGTCACGGGGGCAGCGGTCCCAGTCCCAGTCTTGCCGTCGTCGAAGCGATAGCTGATCTCGCCGGCGTCGATCCGGCGGACCTCCCCGAGGAGGGCGTGGTACTGTACGAACACGTCGACCCCGACGCGCTGAACTCGCTCGTCGCCGGGCGGTCCGACGCCGACGTCTCCCTCACCGTCGCGGGTTACGACGTCCGCGTCGGCCCCGACTCCGCCGTCGCTCAGCGCTCGGGGAACTGACCCCGGCCGCCTCGGTCCCTTCACTCGTTACTCCGCGTCGGCAGCCCGCTCGCGGAGCCGCGCGACCCGATCCCCGAGCGGGGGCTGTACCTCGAACCACGTCGACCAGTCGCCGGTCTCCGGCTCGACGCCGCGGCGCTCCGCGACGCGCTCGAACGCGTCGGCGACGCGGTCGGCGCCGACCGCGTCCGCGGCGCGGGCGTCCGCCGCGTACTGGACCCGCCGACCGGCCCAGAAAGAAACGAGCCCCACGGCGACGAGCGCGGCGAACCCGGACTCGAAGGGGACGAGGGTCGTGACGACCGCGGCCAGCGCCCCGAGCACGGCGCCGACGGCGACGGCGCGGAACTCGGCGTAGTACGTCGTCACGCGGCCGGCTTCCGCCGCGAACAGCCCGACTGCGGCGTCCTCGTCGAGGTCGGTCAACACGTCTTCGGTGAGGAACAGCACCCGTCTACGGGGCGGTCCCCGGACCGACACCTCGGCGGGACCGTCGGCTGCGGCGCTGTCCCCGCCCGCGCCGTCGACGGCTTCGATCGCGACGCGCTCGACGGCGAGTCCGCCCGGTTCCGCCAGCGCCACGATCTGCGCTCGCTCCGCGTCCGTCGGTTCCCGCAGGTCGCGGAACCGGTCGGCCGCGTACAGCGGCCCCACGGCGACCGCGAGCGCGGCGACGACCGCGACGCCGACGACGAACGCGACTCCGAGCATCGTCCTCGCTGAGGGCACGCCCGAGGTAAAAAGGCCCGATGTCGCGCCGCGCCCGTCGCGACGGCGGCGCCCCCTCCGGCATTCACTCCGGAACGCGTCGCGCGAGCGCCCGGACCGCCGCGGCGGCCTCGCTCTCGGGCGCGGCGGTCGTGACCGGCCGCTCCGTCGCCACCGAGCGGTCGACGCGGGGGTCGGCCGGGACGACCTCCGCGGGCGCCCCGAGCGCGTCGCCGATCGGGTCTACCGGCGGCGGCTCGGTCACGCGGTTGACCGCGCAGCCGACCAACCCGGCGTCGAGTTCTCGGGCCAGCTCTCGCGTCCGGATCGCGTCGGCGAGCGCGAACGCGCGCGGCGAGACGACGAGGAGGCAGGCGTCCGCGACCGCGAGCGGCACGCCGGCGTCGGCGCGGCGTCCGGCGGGACAGTCGACGACGACCGTCCCGAACTCGCGCTCGACCGCGGCGACCGCCTCCGCCAACCGCGTCAGGTCGGCCGCCCGAGCGCCCGCCAGCGTCCGCCCGCACGGGACGATGTCGACCGGGCCGGGACGGAGCGCCTCCGTCGGGGCCGCCGCGCCGGCGAGCACGTCGTGGAGGTCGGGGCCGCGGCCGTCGGGCAGGTCCGCCATCCCGAGGTCCGCGTCGACGACGACGGCGTCGAGCGCGGCGGCGACGTTGTACGCGAGCGTCGTCTTCCCCACGCCGCCTTTCCCGCCCGCAACCGCGAGGATCACGCCAGCGCCTCCAGCGCCTCGACCGGGATCTCGCTCTCCTCGGCGCGGTCCGCCAGCGCCGCAGCACGGTCGCGGACCGCCCGCAGCCGCTCGGCGTCGGCCGCGACGCGCTCGTCGAGCGCTCCGACCCCGTCGAGGCCGTCGACCTCCTCGACGACCGTCGTCGCCGCCGCGAGGTCGGCGTCGGTCAGGCGCTCCGCCCGCTCGATCCGCGCCTCGACGGCCGCGAACCACGCGTCGACGCCGCCACCGGCCGCACTTCCCCGCGGTGACTCGGGCGTAGCCGACTGGTCCGGGTGGCGCTCGACTCGCGCCGCGACTCTCTCCGCGTCGCCGTCGCCCTCGGCATCCTCCCGGCCCGGCAAGTGCCCGTCCGAACCGGAGGCCCCCGCGTCGCCGCCCGCGTCCGGGGTCCCGTGGCGCCCTTCCGCTCCGTCCACGGCGGCGCGCGGCGGCCGATACGATTCGAGGTCCCGGACCGCCGCCCGTGCGAGGTCGGTCCCGCCTGCGGCCGTCTCGTGCGCCTCGTCGGCGTCCGACGACACGGGCTCGACGTTCGCGATCTCGACCGGCGGGTCGACGGGGTCGGCGAGCGCGGCGAACCCGAACGCCGCGCGCTCGCCCGGGTCGAGTACCGCGGTCACACCCGCTGCGTCCCACCCGGCTTCGGGGACGCCGCCGCGCCGCGGCGGGAGCAGCGGACCGTTCAGCCGGCTCTCCATCCGAACACGCCGCGGGACTGCCCCGTCGTTGCGCACCCGAAAACCGACGAGCGACGCGTCCCCCTCCCGGTCGACGGACCAGTCGAGTTCCATGCGCCGGGTCCCGCGGAATCGTATTTAACGCTCAGGCGAACCCGCCCCCGTCGGGTTCAGCGCCCGTCGCGCGCGCCTCGAAAGCGAACATCGGCCGTCCGAAGGAGCGACCGCGGGCTCCGCCCCGACTCCTCGATCCGCCGCCCCGCGCTGCCGCGCAGCTCGACCGGTCCGTCGAGCGCCGCGGTCCTGACGGCCGCGAGCGACGCCGCGACCGGGTCTCCGTCGTACGCGCCCGGTCCCGTCCCGGCCGCGCTCGGATCGCCGCTCGGAACGACCGCGAGCGCGCGTCGGAACTCGGGATACATCGCCTCGGCGAGTTCGCGGCGCGCGACGCCGCGCCGGTTTCGGAGCCGGTCGCGGAGCCGCAGTCGACGCCGACGCTCGTCCCGGGCGCGGGCGGCTTCGGCTCTCGCGCGTTCGAGCGCCTGCTCGGCGGCGATCGCCTCCGTCTGCGCGGCCGACAGCTCCGCGGCCGCCGCCTCCAAGTCGTCGAGCGTCTCGTCCGTCTCGGCGTCGACCGCGCGTCGCCCCGCAGCGCCGCGACCCGCTCTTTCAGCCGCTCGATCTCTCCGGTCGCCTCGGCGACCCGCCGCCGCGCCGCCGTCAGGTCGACTGGTTCGACCTCGATCCCCGCGAGCTCCGCCTCGATGTCCGCGATCTCTCCCGCGACGGACGCGGTCCGCTCCCGCGAGCGCGCGGCCGCCGCGAGCTGTCGCCGGAGCCCGGCGTCGGCGGGGAGTCGTCCGAGTACCTCGCCCGGAGCGGGACTCCTCCTGACGGCGTCCGACCCGTCCTCGCTATCCTCTCGGTTCGACCCCGACTGCGTCGACCTCGCCCCGGTCACAGCTCTCTGCCGCGCATCGCGTCCGGGTCCGGGTGGTCCGTCCCCGCCGCGAAGGCGGCGTACGGCGTCGACTTCGCGGACCGGTCGGCGTAGGCCGCGGCCGCCTCTCGGACCGCGTCGTCGACGGCGACGAACTCGTTGAACGGCTCGGTGCGCTCTATCTGTACGTCCCCGCCGTGCGACTCCCGCAGCCGCAGCGCGAGGAACGCCGCGTACTCCGTCTCGTCGAGCAGCGCGGCGCGACCGAACCGCCGCGCGACGACCGACTCGTGGCGACGACAGAGGTTTCGGAGGCCGGTCCTAGCGGCCGCCGAGTACGTCACGACCAGCAGCACGCCCGCCGGTGGTCGATTTTGAAATATATCCGTTCCGGACCGGAACGTTTCAGTCGGCATCAGTGACGCCGGATCGATTCAGCGTCCGCGGGGCCGGGGTCAGTAACTAGAACCGCTCGACGTCGAACGCGGGCTCCTCCCCGCCGTCCGGTGCGTCGTCGACCCCGCTGGCCGCGAGGACGCGCTCGCGCGCGGCCGGTTCAGAGGGCGCGACGACCACGGTGCCGTCGACCGGGTCGTCCCCGACCGCGCGGAACACGTCGCCCTCGCCGTCGAACTCGGTCGCGTACGTCCGGAGCACGGCCGCGACGCGACGCTCGGTGGCCGCGAGGTCGGCGTCGCCGTCCTCGAACTCGCGGAGCGCGTCCTCGACGTTCCGTATCGCGGAGATCCGGTCCATCTACGTCGTCCGGAGGTGGCCCTGCTTGGGCTCGTACACTTCGCCCTTCGTGCGGAGCTTCTCGATCTCTCCCTCCGCCTTTCCTTGGTCCATCCCGATCTCGCCCGCGCGGTCGAGCACCTCCTCGACGGGCGCGCCCTCCTGATACTCCTCTTCGATGTCGGCGATGAGCCCCTTGATGTTCTTGATGCGGTCGCGCTGGCTCTTCGACGTGCCCGTCTCGACCACGTCGGCGTCGAACTGGCCCGTCTCCGGGTCGACGCCGATGTCCTTGAGACAGGACTCGACGATGTCCGTCGCGCGGTCCGCGTCCTCGCGCTCGACGGTGTCTGAGAGCCGCACCCGCGCGCTCGCCTCGGAGAGCCGCACCATCGCCTCCAGCTTCCGGGCGGTGACCGGCACGGGCGCGTCCTCGTCGGCGCCCTTCGAGCGCAGGTCGACGTAGAACTCCTCTATCACCTCCTTCGCCTCCTCCGTCATCGTCGGGAAGCAGGACCGCTTCGCGTGGGCGATGTACTTACGGAGGAGTTCGGAGTCGATCTCCGGCGCGACCTCCTCGGTCACCTCCGCCACCTGTTCGGAGGTGAACTCCGAGCTCGCCAGCTCCTCGCGCTGGGTGTTGAGCTCGCCGGCGTAGTTCGTCTTGATGATGTGTTTCGCCAGCCGGGAGTCGTGCTCCGGGTCCGGGCTGTCCGTCACGGTGAAGATGAGGTCGAACCGTGAGATCAGCGCCGGCTCCAAGTCGATCTGTTCGCCGATCGGCTCGTACTGGTCGAACCGGCCGTACTTGGGGTTCGCGGCGCCGAGCAGGGAACACCGCGCCTTCAGCGTCGCGTTGATCCCCGCCTTCGAGACGGAGATCTTCTGCTGTTCGAGCCCCTCGTGCATCGCGGAGCGGTCCGAGGAGTTGTGGACGACGAGCCCGTTCGCGACGAAGTTGTGCGTCTCCTCGACGGTCAGGTCGTACACCCGGGGTCGCTCGCCGTCCTCGATCCGCGCCAGTA
>NZ_NEWI01000093.1:0-11775 GCF_002135005.1 Halorubrum sp. SD612
CGCGCGTTCTCGATCGGGTCACGGTCGCACGGTCGTCGCGCCCGCGCAAATGGGTATCGTTCGACGACGACGGTGCCGCGACCGCGGGGGTGAACCCGCGGTGCCGACCCCCGTCGACCCCCCGGCGCGCCCGCGCCGAGTTGGGAAACCGTTAATCCCCCTCGGGCGAGAGTCCGGGTATGGCCCCTCGCTGGACGTGCGGCATCGGCGACTGCGACGCCGCCTTCGACGACGTGGAGGCGGCGATCGTCCACCAGACGAACGACCACCAGCGCCACGAGTGTAAGGTGTGCGGCACGATCGTCCCCGACGGCTACTTCGCGATCCGGCACGCGTTCGACGAGCACACCCGCGCCGAGTTCGTCCGCGCGTACGACGCCGACTCGGCCGCGGTGCGCCGCCGCGAGGAGATCAAAGGCGAGGTCGAGTCCGAGGCGGACCTCCAGCAGGTCGTCGAACAGCTCGACCGAGGCGTCTGACCCCGGCCTCTCAGTACAAGACGCGCTTCCCGAACGCGCTCGCCGCCAGCTCAGTCGCGAGCTCAGCCGTCTCGTTGTGCTGGTCCAAGGTCGGGTTCACCTCGACGATCTCCATCGACCGGAGCGCGTCAGTCTCGTCGACGATCTCCATCGCGCTGTGCGCCTCGCGGTAGGTGACGCCGCCGCGGACGGGCGTCCCGACGCCGGGCGCAGCGTTGGGGTCGAGCCAGTCCAGATCGAGGCTGACGTGGATCCCGTCGACGCCCGCGGACGCGACCTCGAGCGCCTCCTCCGTGACCGCCGTGATCCCCCGCTCGTCGATGTCCGACATCGTGTACGCCGCGAAGCCGCGGTCGCAGATCAGCTCCGCCTCCGCCCCGTCGACCGAGCGGAGCCCGACCAAGGCGACGTTCTCCGGCGAGAGCCCCGGCGCGTTCGCCCACTCGGTGTCCGCGAACTCACCGATCCCGAGGGCCGCCGCCAGGGGCATCCCGTGGACGTTGCCAGAGGGCGTCGTCGCGGGCGTGTTGAGGTCCGCGTGCGCGTCGAACCACACGGCGCCGACGTCCGCGTCGCGCGCGGACCCGGAGAGGCTCCCGATGGCGATGGAGTGGTCGCCGCCGAGCGCCAGCGGCACCTCGCCGTCGGCGAGCGTCGCGGCGACCTCGTCGCCGAGCCGCCGACAGACCGCTTCCGTCTCGCGGATGAACTTCGCTTCCCCCTCGCTCGGCGCGTCCGCGTCCGGGTCGCGCTCCTCGGCCCGGGGGACGTGGAGGTCGCCCGCGTCGACGGTCTCGACGCCGGCGCCGGCGAGCTGGTCGGCGAGCCCGCCGTACCGGATCGCCGACGGTCCCATGTCGACTCCGCGTCGGTTCGCCCCGTAGTCTGTCGGCGCGCCGATGATCCTGACCGTGGTCATACCGGCTACGCGACGCCGCGGCGCTTGAATGGTGGGGATCGGCGGCCGGGTCGAGCCGACGGGGCGGGATCCGCCCGACCGCGGTCCGAGCGAATCCGACCGACCGGATCGGACAGCGTTTTGCGCCCGGGCCGCCACGGACGCCCATGAGCAGTCCCGATCCCCGCTCGGTCGACCCCGGCGACATCGAGCCGATCGGCGCGACCATCGCGGTCGCGTTCACCGGCGCGGCGATCGGGCTCGTCGGCGCCGCGGTCTCGTTCGTCGCCGTCGACTTCGGCGTCGCGCTGATCGGCGTCGGTGTCGTCGTCGCGCTGTCGAGCCCGCTCGCGTACGTGCGGATGAAGCGGCTACGCGGCGGGTGAGCCGAACCGGCCCGAACCGACGGTCTCCGGCCGCCGAGACGATTCCACACGATCGTTTATAAATGGGTTCCACCGCATTTAAGCGGGGGCGCGGTGTATTCCGCACCATGTCATCGATCGAGCTCACTTCGAGCCAGAAAAGCATCCTCTCGGCCCTCATCAACCTGTACGGGGAACGAGAGGACGCCGTGAAAGGCGAGGCGATCGCCGAGGAAGTCGACCGCAACCCCGGGACGATCCGGAACCAGATGCAGAGCCTCAAGGCCCTCCAGTTGGTCGAGGGGGTACCCGGCCCGAAGGGCGGCTACAAACCCACCTCGAACGCGTACGAGGCGCTCGATATCCAGCGCATGGACGAGCCCGCGAACGTCCCGATCTACCACGAGAGCGAGGAGGTCGAGGGGGTCAACGTCGACGGGATCGACCTCTCCAGCGTCCACCACCCCGAGCTGTGCCGCGCCGAGATCCACGTTCAGGGTTCGGTCCGCGACTTCCACGAGGGCGACAGCGTCGCCGTGGGGCCGACGCCGCTCTCCAAGCTCGTCATCGACGGGACGGTCGACGGGAAAGACGACACCGCGAACATTCTCATCTTGCGGATCGACGATATGCGAGCCCCCGACGAGCCGGCCGAACACTGACTGCGAGAGCCGCTGTTTCGTTGCGCCGTGGAGGTCGTTCGACGGAGAACAGCGTTTGAGTCGTGGCCGACCCGAGCCGAGGATCGAAAGCCGAGAGTCGCGTCGCTACCGCGCGTCGGCCGATCTCACATGTCGCCGAACGCGCTGACGCCGCGGCTCGCGGAGGAGACCTTGGCGATCCAGCGCGTGGCGATGCCCTTCTTCAGCAGCTTCGCGGGCGTGCCGCCGAACGTCTTGATCGGCATCCCCATCACGTCGTGAGCGACCGCCTCCTCACCGACCGAGATGACCGTCCCCTTGTCCTCGTGGGTCCACGAGCGGAGCGGCGCGCCGCGGGCGGCGCGGGCGAGGTTCGCGCCCGCGACCTCCGCGGCCTGCCAGGCGGCCTGCGCGGTCGGCGGGGCCACGTCGTCGTCGCCCTGCTCGACGAGGGCGGTGTCGCCGATGGCGAACACGCGGTCGTCGCTGGTGCTGAAGTCGGAGCCGGCGTGGACGCGGTTCGAGCGGTCGTCCTTCTCGACCTCGACGTTGCCCAGTTCGGGCTGGCCCGTGATGCCGCCGGTCCAGATCAGCACGTCGTAGCCGAGCTCTTCCGGCTCCTCGTCCTCGCCGCCACCGAGGTAGACAGCCCCCTCGTCGGCTTCCGAGATGAAGTCGCCGGTGAGGATCTCGATGTCGGCGTCCTCCAGCCGCTGGCGGAGCGCCCCCTGGATCTGCGGGTCGTTGCCGGGGAACACCTCGTCGAGCCCCTCGACCAGTTTGATCTCAAGCGGGGCGCGGTGCTTGTCGCGGTACTCGGCGATCTCACCGGCCGTCTGGATGCCAGAGAGGCCGGCGCCGCCGACGACGACCTGCGCCGGGTCCGAGCGGGTCGCGTCGGCGGCCGCCTCGCGGACGTCCTCGTGGATCGCCTTCGCGTCGTCGAGCCCCTTCAGCTGGTGGGCGTTCTCCTTCAGCCCCTCGATGCCGAAGAAGGCGGTCGTGGAGCCGACCGCGAGGAGGAGGTAGTCGTAGTCGACGGTCGTGCCGTCGTCGGTCTCGACGGCGCGCTCGTCGGTGTCGACGTCGACGACCCGGCCCTGGACGAAGTCGGACTCGGGGGACTTGATCTCGTCGACGGGGATCGTGATCTTGTCTTCGACCGCGGGGTTCCGGATCGCGCGGTGGGCCTCGTGGAGAACGAGGTGGTAGTCGTGTTCCGAGATCCACGTGAGCTCGGCCTCGCCCTCGCCGACCTCGTCTTCGAACGCCTTCACCGCCCCTGCGCCGGCGTACCCGGAGCCGACGACCACGACCTGTGTACTCATGCCTGCCGCTCCGCGGTCCGTGGGTAAAGTCGCTTTGGAACGCCCGCGCTCGGCAGCGAGCAGCGTGACGGCCGGAGCGCCCGCTACAGCGAGAGGCCGGCGTGCCAGCGGTCCGCGCCCGCCTCGCGTTTCACCTCGTCCATCCGCGTGAGGAGCTTCACCGCGAGGCTCGCGGTCTCGGCCGCGCGCGACTCGCCCTCGGTCCGGAACTCGCCGGTCACGCGGTTGGCGTACACCGAGCAGACCGCGCCGGCGCGGAGCCCGTACACGTTCGCGACCGTGAGGATGGCCGACGCCTCCATCTCGATGTTCTTCACGTTCGCGTCCTGAAGCTCCGCGACGAGCTCGTCGGAGCCGGCGGCCTCGAACCCCTCGAACCCGGGTCGCCCCTGTCCGGCGTAGAAGGAGTCGGCGCTCATCGTGACGCCCGTGTGGTAGTCGTGACCGAGCCGCTCGGCGGCCGCGACCAGGGCGGAGACCACCTCGCCGTCGGCGCTCGCCGGGTAGTCCTCGCGCACGTACTCGTCGCTCGTCCCCTCCTGCCGGACGCCGCCGGTGGTGATGACGAGGTCGCCGACGTCCATCTCCGGCTGGATCGCGCCGCAGGAGCCGACGCGGATGAACGTGTCGACGCCGACGCGCGCGAGCTCCTCGACGGCGATGGCGGCCGAGGGGGAGCCGATCCCGGTTGAGGTGACCGAGATCGGGGCGCCGTCGTAGCTGCCGGTCGCGGTGCGGTACTCGCGGTGGCGCGCGACCTCCTCGTGGTCGCCCCACAGCGCGGTGATCTTGTCGACGCGCTCGGGGTTACCGGGGAGGAGGACCGCGTCCGCGACGTCGTCGGGCGCGGCCTCGACGTGGTATCCGGCCTCGTCGTTGGGGTCCTCGCTGTCGTCGGTCATGTCTCCGCCCTTCGGCGAGCCGTTTAAAAGTAGTTCCGTCTCGGCCGGACGGGTCTCCCGCCGATCTAGTCCTCTCTCGCGTCGGTCCTCCCTCGCGTCAGTCCTCTCTCGCGTCGGTCCTCCCTCGCGTCAGTCCTCTCTCGCGTCGGTCCTCCCTCGCGTCAGTCCTCTCTCGCGTCGTCGAGCGTGCCCTCGTTGATCGTGTTCGGGAGCAGTTCCCCGAGCGTGTACTCCGTGACCGCGTCGTCGCCCTCGTCGCAGGCGACGACGAGGTCGTCGGCCGCGAACTCCGCGAGCGTCTGCCGGCACATCCCGCAGGGGGTGACCCCGTCGCGGACGCCCGACGAGACCGCGATCCGGTCGAACTCGCGGTGCCCGTTCTTCACCGCCTCCGCGAGCGCAACCTCCTCGGCGTGGAGGCTGTTGGAGTAGTTCGCGTTCTCGATGTTACAGCCGGTGTAGACGGTGCCGTCGGCGGTCCGGAGCGCGGCGCCGACGCGGTACTCGGAGTAGGGGACGTGGGCGGCGTCGAGGGCTTCGCGCGCCGCGGCGATCAGCTCGTCCATACGGCCGCGTGACGCGGCGGACCGATAACTGTACTGTGTCGCGGTCGCGCCGTCCGGCTCCCGCGTCGCCGGGCGACCACGGGGGCGGTCACTCCCCGTCCGTCCACGCCGAGAAGCCGCCGTCGATGAGGGCGTCGGCCTGCTGGCGGATGTACTCGCGCTGGGTGTCGACCACCGCGGTCGCGAAGTCGTCGCCGTCGTCGAGTCGGGCGCGGACGCGGTCCCGCTTCCAGCTCGCCGGAGTCATGCGGTTCGCGACGCGCCACCGCAGTGGCGCGATCCATTTCGCGGCCTCGTCGTCCGCGCAGCCGGCGGTCCGGAGCCCGGCCTCCGCGTGATCGAGGAGGTCCGCGTACATCGCGTCCGAGTCGGTCGTCCGGTGGCCGTCGCGGTCGATCCACTCCATGTCGGCGTCGAGCCCGTCGGCGACGGCAGCGTAGAAGTTGTCGCGCGCGGTCTCCCACTCGAGGCCGATGACGGGGTGTTCGTGCTGGGCGAGCGCCTGCATCAGCCCGGCGAAGGCCGCCTGAAACGCGATGGAGTCGCGGACCGTGGGCTGGCCGGGGATCGGCCGGAACTCGATCCGGGCGTTCGCGGCCGAGCGGCTCGCCCCCTCAAAGACGGGGCGAACCCAACGCCAGTAGCTGCCGTGTTTCGTCCGGAACGTCGCGAAGTCGTCGTCGAAGCGATCGCTGCCGCCCGGGTCCGGCATCGGGATGAGCGTCTCGTCGGCCGCGATGCGGTCGACCGCTGTCTCGACGTCGCGGAACTCCCGGGGGAACCGGACCTTGTCGGCGTCGGTCCGCGCGTTGAGGACGGACTCGAAGACGTGGACCCGGTTCTCCGTCGCCCCCTCGGCGAGGACACGCTCGCCGTCCCAGCCGTCGTCGTACAGCGCCGGCGGGAAGAACGGCGAGTTGACGCCGAGCGCCAGCAGGGGACCGGCGATCCGAAGCGCGTACCGGAAGTGCCGCGGCAGCGTCTCGGCGTGCGCCACCTGATAGTGGGGCTGGATCGACGTGATGAGGCTCTCGGGCATCACCGTCTCCGCCGCCAGCGACACGCCCGGCGCGTCGAGGGTGACGACCGGCTCTTCCTCGGCGTCGGTCGCGGCGCCCCCGTTCGCGTCGGTGGCGTTCAGGTCGTCTCGGCGCGAGTTCGCCATCGCGTGGTACCGGACCGCGTCGCTCATGTTGACCGCGACCACCACGCCGTCGACAGCGACGCTGTCGGTGAGGTATCCCTCCGCGGTCTCGCCCGCCGGCGGGATAGTCCAGAGGCCGTCGGAGACGAGGCGCATCCCCTCGACGCCCGCGGTGTTCTCTGCGGCCTCCAGTCGGGCGCGGACCTCGGCGAGCTGGGCGCGGAGCCCGTGGTCGGAGAGGGGCTGCGGGCTCGTGGACATCTCGGCGTTGTGGAGCCCCAGCTCCTTCTCGAAGCCCATCAGCTCCAAGAGGCGGCGCGGCACGCGCATCAGCGCGTACTCGCCGGCCCGGGACTCCTCGCTCCACCGGCCGTCGCCGACCGCGTAGAACTCGTACTCGAAGCCGACGATCGACTGGTGGTTGTCGAAGGAGCCGTCGCGTAGCTCCTGTTTGACGGTCTCGGCCTCCTCGGCCGCGCGCTCGGCGAACGCCTCGGCGTCGACCGAAAGCGCCTCCCGGACCCCGTCGGCCAGCGCGGACTCGGTGGTCATGCGACCGGGGAAGGACGCGGCGGAGTAAAAAGGCCACCGGCCGAGAGGTTCGCGCCGTCCGGTTCGGCAATCAGTCCGTCAGATTCGGGTCTCCGTCCGCCCGGTCCGACTACTGGTTCGCCGAGCGCGCGTCGAGCGCGACCGGTATCGACCGGCTCGCCACGTCCCCGGCGAACGCCTCGCCGTCGGCTTCCAGCAGGTCGAACGTGTCGTAGTGGATCGGGACGACGAGGTCGGGGTCCATCGCCTCGGCCAGGTCCGCCGCCTCGCGGGGGTCCGAGACGATGCCGCCCCCGCCGATGTTCGCGAGGAAGACGGAGACATCGAGCTCGGCGAACCCGTCGAGCGCGTCCGAGTCGCCGGGCCAGAAGACGGTGCGCCCGCCGAGCGACAGGAGGAAGCCGCAGCCGAACCCGGGCGGGTGCGCGACCGAGCCGTCGGCGTCCGCGTTCGGCCCTTCCGGGTCGTTGTGTGCCGGGACGGGCCAGACCCGTACCTTGCCGGCGGGCGTCTCGACGTCGACGCGGTCTTCCTCGCCGACGCGGACGACCTCGTACTCTTCCGCGAGCGCGTCGATCGGCTCCACGTCGCGGTCGATGCCGGCGGGGTCGACCCCGTCGTAGATCACGAGCGTCGCGTCCTCGCTCGCGACAGACCGGATCCCGTCGCTGTCGTAGTGGTGGTCGTGGGTGACGACGACGAGGTCGCCGTCGCGCGCCCAGTAGTCGTCGAGGACGCCGTACCGGCCGGGGTCGGTGTAGGCCACCGGCCCCCCGTCCGTCTCCAGCCGCGCCGTCGCGTAGCCGAGCCACTCCACCGAGAACTCCTCGTAGCGGACCGTCATGTTACCGTCTGCGGGCGCGCTCGTCTTGAGGGTGGCTATCGGTCGCGATCGCGCTCGGCGTCGAGGGCCGTGTCGCCGATCGCCCCGTCGTCGACCGAGCCGTCGTCGACCGATTCGCCCTCACCGATCACGAGCAGGTCCCACGCCGCCGTGAGCGTCTCGTCGTCGATCGGCCGCCCCAGCGCGTGCTCGGGAACGAGCGGCATCGGAATCGGAACGTATCCGGCCTCGCGCAGCGCCGCGAACCCGCTGACCGTCTCGACGACCGTCCCGTCGCCTCCCCGCCGGACGCGGAACCGCTTGTCGTCCGGATCGCGGCGGTACGCGAACGGGAACGCCTCGTCCGGCGGGGTCTGGAGGCTATCGACGCCGGCGAGGACGGCGACCGCCTCGCCGTCGACCTCGCAGAGGAGCCGGGGGACGACGGGTCGCCCTTCGTCGTCGACCGCGGCGGCGTCGACGTCCGAGCGGGCCGTCACCGGGCCGAGGGGCGTGTCCGTCTCGCGCCAGCCGAACGTCGGATGGCCGAGGCCGTCGGCGCGGACGCAGGCGTAGCCGCCGCCCGAGACCGGGACCCGGTCCGGGCCGAGGTGGAAGGTTCGTCGACCGTCGGTCCGCTCGGCGAGCAGCGGCGGGTCGGCGAGGAGGTCGCGCACGGCCGCCGCGGTGTCGGCGTCGCGGGCGACGAACAGCGCGCGGCGGCCCCGGTCGAGCGCGTGGCCGAGCCGCGAGGCGATCACGATCGGCGTCGCGTCGTCCGCTGCGAGCGGCTCCACCGCCAACCGGTCGTCGCCGCGGGTCGCGACCGCCGGCGGCTCGGCGCCCGTCTCCGGGCGGTCGACCTCGAACCCCGCCGCCGCGAGTCGCTCGACGGCCGCGTCGGTGAGGTCTCGCCGCGTCGCGTCGCCGAGCGGGCCTGGCATGTGTTACCCTACGAACCGGACCGTCAAGGAGTTTCGCGTGTCGGAACGTCAGCCGTCGCCGGCGAGCCGACGGACGCGGGCGAGCGAGTCGGCGTCGTCGACCCCCTTGTCTTCGCGGACGCCGACGAAGCGGGGGAACCGGAGGGCGTAGCCGGCCGAGTACGTCGGCGAGGTCTGGATCTCCTCGTAGCCGACCTCGACCACCAGTTCGGGGTCGAACGCGACCGTCGTCCCCGTCTCGTCGACGACGCGCGGCTCCAGCCGCTCCGTGAGGTCCGCCAGCGCCTCGTCGGTGATCCCCGTGGCCACCTTGCCGACCGTGGCGTAGCCCGCCGGGGCGGGGGCGTCGGCGTCGCGGTCGTCGGCGTCGCGGTCGGTCGCGCCGCGGTTCCGCGCGTCGCTCGCTCCCTCGTCGCGGACGGCGAGCAGGAACGTGCCGAACAGCTCCGCTCGGCGCCCCTCGCCCCACTCTGCGCCGACGACGACCGCGTCGAGCGTCTCCACGTCCGGCTTGCGCTTCAGCCAGTCGCGCCCGCGGTCGCCGGGCGTGTACGCCGACTCGGGGTTCTTCAGCATGACGCCTTCGTGGCCCGCGTCGAGCGCGGCCCGCTCCTCGGCCGCGATCGAGTCCGTGTCCGCGGCGACGGTGAGATCCGCGGCTGCGTCCGGGAGGAACTCGTGGAGCCGCTCGTGGCGCGCGGTGAGGGGTTCGTCGAGTAAGTCGTCGCCGTCGGCGTGGAGGCAGTCGAACGCGTGGAGCCGCAGGGAGACCGCCTCGCGCATCCGGTCGATGTCGTGTTTTCGCCGGAACCGCCGCAGCACCTCCTGAAACGGGAGCGGGTCGCCGTCGTCGTCGACCGCGACGACCTCGCCGTCGAGGATGACGGGGGCGTCGACGCGGTCGGCGACGAACTCGACGATCTCGGGGAGCGCGTCCGTCACGTCGTCCATGTTCCGCGAGTAGAGCCGCGGACCGAGCGCGGTGCCCTCGCCGCCCGGCGCGTCGCCGTCCGGCACGCCGTCGTCCGCCTCGGCTCCGTGCGGCGCGTAGTGAACCTGAACGCGAGCCCCGTCGAACTTCGTCTCGACGGCGACCTCGCCGAACGCGTCGAGCGCGTCGGTCGCGGTGCCCGCCTGCGCGAGCATCGCCTGGACCGGGCGGCCGACGCGCAGCGACTCCTCGCGGAGCCCCGCGACTCCCTCGTCGCGGGCGCGGACCGCGACCCGCCCGTAGTCGTTCGTCACCTGAAGCGCGCGCTCGACGGCCGCGACCGCGTCGTCGGGCGCGGCGAGTTCGGGACCGTCGCCGTCGGCGGGGCCGTCATCGTCGTCGTCCCCGGACTCGTCGCCGTCGTGGGCCGTCTCGGAGGTCAGGAACGCCTCCGCGATCGCGTCCCGGACGGTTCCCTCGCCGACGCCGAGCCGCATCTCGCCGAGGACAAGGCGGGCGAGGAAAGCCGCCTCGCTCGGCGAACAGCGGGTGAACAGCCCGAACAGGGCGTCGCGTTTGCGCGACTCGCTGCCGTCGCCGCTCGCGGCCGCGAGGTTGCGGAGTTCCTCGTCGAGCGCGGCCACCGTGAGCGCGTCGCGACCGGAGCCGAACGCGGCGAGGCCCCGCTGGCCGCCGAAGTCGTACGCGGCCGCGACCGCGCCGATCTCGCCCCGCTCGGCGAGGCGGTCCTCGACGTCGGCGGCGTCGACGTTCGGGCCCGCGGCGCGGGCGATCGCCTCACGGCAGAGCGCGGGCCCGACGTCGAGCGTACGGGTGTCGTGGGCGGGGAAGACGCGACCGAGGAGGAACCGGACGACGACCGGGAGGTCGTCGGTCGACCCGTGGTTCGCGCCGCCGTCGCCGGCGTCCGCGAGCAGGTCGGCGACCGCGAGGGTCGTCTCGATGTCGCCGTCGTGCGCGGCCACCCGTTCCGCCCGCTCAGCCAGCGCGGCGAATTCCATACGCGTCGGGTCGGCGGCCGGCAGGCAAAAGCGACGCGATGACGGCGGACGATCGGGCCGGGGAACCGCTTTTCACCTCCGCCCTCGTACAGCCGTCTATGTACGTCCGCGACGCCAAAAACCGTGACGAGGCGTGGTTGTTGGACGCGATCGAGCAGCTGGGGCTCGACGACGTCGCCTTCCGGTCGCGGGACTACGTGATCGCGGTCGACGAGGAGTCGGGCGACCGGGCCGGGTTCGGTCGGCTCCGCCTCCACCGCGGCGACGAGGACGAGGAAAACCGGATCGAGCTCACCGGCATCGGCGTCCTCCCCGAGTGGCGCGACCGCGGCGTCGGGGCGCACGTCGTGGAGCGCCTCGTCGACACCGCGGCCGCGGACGGGTTCGAGACGGTGTACGTGCTCACCGACCAGCCGGAGTACCTGACGCAGTTCGGCTTCGAGCGCGTCGACACCGACGACCTCCCGCCGGCCCTCTCGGACCGCCTCACCGAGAAGCGCGAGTTCCTCGGCGGCGGGGTCGTCGGCCTCGAACTGACCGTCGACGCGTTCGAGATGGCGGACCGGTTCCGGCGGGCGTTCAAGGACGCCGAGCCGACGGGCGACGACGAGCCGGAGGAGTCGGCGGAGGACTTCGGGATCGACCCCGACTCGGCGACGTACAAGTACGACACCGGTCGCTGAGCCGCGAGACTGGTTTTTTGTGGCCGCTGTGGCGCGTGCCTCCGAGCGTCCGAAAGACGCGAGGAGCACGCGCGAGGGAGTCGGTGGTCCGGAGCGGAGCGGAGGACCGCCGACGAGGCTGGGGAGGTGTGAGGCGCGGTCGCTGTGCGGGGCGGGGCTCGCGGCTGGGGCTTCGGTGGTGGTCGTTTCGATCGATAATTCATAAATGGTATCGTCAGATAGCCGAGCGGCTGGGTGTTCGAGGTTGCTCAGCGTGGCGGCGTCAATTGCGTATAACTGGAGCCCGGATGAGGGTGATTTTACGTATAACTCAGCTTTGAACGTTAGTGTCGGCTGTTGAGTGAACGAAGAGGTGATCAATCTCTTCCATCAGGTCGTCGACGCTACGATCATCGTTGTCTCGAACCCACGAGAGAAGGTTGTAAACGGCTTCTTTCAGCGAGTGTTCGAGGTTCGCTCGAAGCGATGACGCTTTCGAGCGAACCGTCCCCAAGGCG
>NZ_NEWI01000094.1:0-11773 GCF_002135005.1 Halorubrum sp. SD612
CGGACTCCTACCGTCGGGCGATCCTCGAATCGGTCGACCGGGTCTGCGGCAAGCCGATCGACCCGGACGCGGTCCAGGCGTTCAAGGACGCCGGCGGGTTCAACAACGACTGGGAGCTGACCGACGCGGCGGCGTTGTTCGTGTTGGCCCGCCGCGAGGGGCTCCGGATGGACGTCGACGAGTTCACCGAGCGCATCCGCGAGCTCGGGGGCGGGCTCGACGCCGCCAAGGAGGTCGTCGGCGACCTCCCGCGAGTCGCACAGGCCCGCGTCCGCGACCAGTGGGACCGGGACGCGCTCCGCGAGACGTTTCAGGCGCTGTACCTCGGCAGCGAGCTGTACCGCGAGTTAGAGGGGGGCGAGCCGCCGTTCGAGGCCGACGGGTACATCCACGACGAGCCGACGCTCGTCGACCCCGAGACGATCGCCGACCTCACCGGGCGGTTCGACGTGGGCGTCCTCACCGGGCGGCCGGCGGCCGAGGCCGACATCGCCTTGGACCGCGTCGGCCTCGACGTGCCCGAGGACCGGCGGTTCACGATGGACGACTGGGAAGAGGGGAAGCCGCACCCGCGGGCGCTCGTCGAGCTCGCCGAGCGGTTCGGCGCCGGGCGGGTCGCGTTCGCGGGCGACACCCTCGACGACGTGCGGACCGCACGCAACGCCGACGAGTCTGACGAGACGCGCGTCTACTACGGGGTTGGCGTCCTCACCGGCGGGCTCACCGGCGAGGCGGGGCGCGAGAAGTTCGCCGGTAACGGCGCGGACGCCGTGGTCGAAGACGTGAACGAACTGGTCGGGCTACTGGAGTAGTCGTCGTCGCGTCGGCTCGGGCACCGTGCGCCCCTCCCGCGTTAACCGCTCCGTGACGGATCTCGCCGGCGATCGCGGATACCGCCGGTATCCGGGACACGTCGGGTCCGGTGAGCGACGACCCCGCGAACGAGACCGCGACCGACGTGACGCTCCAGCAGGAGTAGACGGCCAGATACAGCGGGGAATCGGTGAAAAACCGGAATGGGCCTTGCCGGATTCGAACCGGCGATCAACTCGTTATGAGCGAGTCGCTTTAACCGGACTAAGCTAAAGGCCCGCCACGGATCGATTTGTCTCTCGGTTCCTCTTTATCCTATCGGGTTGGAACCAAGCGAAGCTAATGTTTCGTTGAGATGGTAATCCTCGTGCCAATTGATGTTTTTGATATGTTATGTTTGACCGCTCGTACCGGATAGTCATCTGTGTGTCACCAGCATCTTCGATAAGTATCAGTTACGATCGCTTCGGCCGCTTGGCCGCGCTTCTGTGGCTCCTCGAGTGAAGCAAATTGCTCGCTTCGATTCGGCATACTCAGTCAGAGCGGAAACGAGCAAAATAGGACTACGGTCTGGTGAGAGCATAGACGAGAAACGTACGAAGGGAGGCGCCGAAGCCAGGACTCGAACCTGGGACCGCCTCGTTAACAGCGAGGCGCTCTACCAACTGAGCTACTTCGGCCTGTTCTCGGGTACTCGCGTCCTTTTGATATGGCTTTCGTTTCCGCCCGACGGCGCGGAAGCCGACGGGCCGGACCGCGGGACGGCGGCGGCGCTCCGTCGGCCCGCCGCGCCGCCGATCCGACCGACACGTTTTCGGCCGGACCGCGAGACCGTTCGGTATGGACGATCTGGAGGCGGTGCTGTCACGGGTCCGCGAGCGCGTCCTTCCCGAGCCGGAAGAGCGGGAGCGACTGCGAGCGGCGGCCACGGCACTGACCGACCGGACCCACGAGGCGATCGCCGACCTCCCCGTCGGCGCCGATGTGGTCCAAGTCGGGTCGACGGCGCGGGGCACGTGGGTCGCGGGCGACCGCGACATCGACCTGTTCGTCCGGTTCGACGCAGATCTCGACCGCGCCGAGCTGGAGGAGTACGGGCTGGCGGTCGGGCACGCGGTCCTCCCCGACGGCCACGAGGAGTACGCCGAACACCCGTACGTGAAGGGGAACTACGAGGGGTTCGACGTGGACCTCGTCCCCTGTCACGACGTGGAGACGGCGGGGGATCTGGTCTCCGCGGTCGACCGCACCCCGTTCCACGACGCGTACCTCTCTGCGCGGCTCGACGACGACCTCGCCGCGGACGTGGTGCTCGCGAAGGCGTTCCTGAAGGGGATCGGCGCGTACGGCAGCGACCTCCGCACCGAGGGGTTCTCGGGGTACCTCACGGAGTTGCTCGTCTTGGAGCTCGGCGGGTTCGTCCCGCTCGTCGAGTCGGCGCGGAGCTGGCACCCCCCGGTGGAGTTCGACCCAGAGGGGCACGCCGAGCGCACGTTCGAGGATCCCCTCGTCGTCGTCGATCCGACGGACCCGACGCGGAACGTCGCGGCGGTCCTGTCGGCGACGAACCTCGCACGCTTCCAGCACTACGCGCGGGAGCTGCTCGCGGCCCCGAGCGAGGCGCTCTTCGAGCCTGACGAACCGGAACCGCTCGACCCCGAGGAAGTGCGAGCGCATCTCGACCGACGGGGAACGACGCCGGTCGCGGTCGTGTTCGACGCGCCGGACGTGGTCGACGACCAGCTGTGGCCGCAGCTCCGCCGATCGCTGGACGGGATCGTCGGCGGGCTCAACGATCACGGGTTCGACGTGCTCCGAGCGCGCGCCATGACCGACGCAGCGGGAACGAGGAACGGCGGCGGGGGGAGCGACGCCGACGGGGGGAGCGGCGACCGGGAGGTGCCCGAGCGCGCCGCAGCCGTCGAGTCGACGCGGGCCGCGCTGTACGCGGAACTGGAGGTGACCGAGCGACCGGCGGTCGCGCGCCACGACGGGCCGCCGGTCGCAGTGCGGAAGCACGCCGCGAACTTCTACGAGTCGTACGTCGACGACGTCGACCCGGACACCTACGGGCCGTTCATCGACGGCGACCGGTACGTCGTCGAGCGCGAGCGGGAGTTCGTCACCGTCCGCGGGTACCTAGAGAGCGACGCCGCGGGCGACGTGGCGCTCGGCGCGCAGGTGGAACCGGCGTTCGCCGACCGCGACGTGTTGGTCGGCGAGGCGGTGGCGACGCTCGCCCCCGCGTTCGGTCGACCGCTCCGCGGGTTCTACGAGCCGCGGCCGTGAGACCGTCGAGGGGAGCCGTTCCCAATGAAACGGGCGAAAGCGATCCGGGCGAGGGGGCCGCTCAGCGGGAGAGGCGGTCGAGGAGCCAGTAGACGGCCGCGGCGACGACGACGACGATCAGCGCGATCGCGGTGAGGAGTCCGGCGGCGCCGGGGAACGACAGCCAGAACGCGGCGTAAAAGGCGAGCGCGAACACGAAGAGGCCGACGACCAGCAGCCCGCGCGAGGGGTTCTGCGCGGCGGCGACGAACCCGCGCTGGAGGATCGAGAGGTCGCCGAAGTCGGGGACGTCCTCGGGGGTAACGTCGTCAGCGGGACCACCCGAGTCGGCCGGAGCGGTCGACTCGCCGTCGACGGAGCGGTCGGTGTCGGTCACGCACTCGCATAGGAACTGGGGGAGCCTGTACTTGTCGCTTGTCGGGGAGGAACGGCCCGGCCGCCGTGAGCCTCCGTCAGCCGGCGACCGCGACGGCGAGAGACGAACCGAGGACAAACGCGGCCAGCGCGGCCGCGAGGTTCGAGGCCGCGAGCGTCGCGGCGGCGCGAACACCGGTCTCGCTCGCCGTCCGGACGGTCCCGACCGCGAACGAGGAGAACGTCGTGAACGCGCCACAGAAGCCGACGCCGAACAGCAGCGTCGCCGCCGATCCGATCGGCGCGGCGGAGACGGCTCCGAGGGCGAGGCTCCCGAGGGTGTTGACGAGGAGGACCGACCGGCGCCCCTCGATACGGAGCCCGACGGCGTGACGGCCGGCCGCGCCGAGCGCACCGCCGACGCCGACGAGCGCCGTTGCGAGGAGCGGCGAGACGCTCATCGCCGGTGCCTCCCGACGGCGAGCCCCAGTGCGGCCGCGGCGAATCCGGCCGCGTAGCTACCGGCGACGTATCCCGCGCCGGCGGTCGTTCCGAGCGCGACGGCGTCGGCGACGAACGTGCTGTACGTCGTGAACGAGGATAGCGCGCCCGTCCCGACGAGCAGCCGGACCCGGTCGCTCGACGCGCGAGTCAGGAGGAGACCGAGGGCGAACGAGCCGACGACGTTCGCGACCAGCGTCCCCGCGCCGGGCGGGACGCCGCCGAGAGCGATGAGGCGGTCGCCGGACGAGGCCGCGGTGAGGACGCCGGCGACCCCCGCGTCGACGGCGTGTCTGGCGACCGCACCGAGGAAGCCCCCGGTCGCGACGAGGAGAAATCCGTACGGCGTTCGGTCCATGCGCTAGCGTATTTCCGGCGCGGCTTGTGCGTTCTGGACCCGTCAGTGCGGTTCGGGGTCCGATAGCCGACTCGCGCGCGGACTCTCGCCTTCGTGCGGCGTCCGGCGTTCCCGTATCCGGACCGTGTGGGCCGTCTCTGTGGCGTCGTCGACGACGAGCGCCTCGCCGACGCCCTCGGGAAGCCGCGATTCGAGGTCGCCGGCGAGGTACGTCGCCTCCGCCGCCGCCAGTCGCTCGACGTCGCGCGCCGCCGTGAGCCGGTGGGAGACGAGCAGGTCGGACTGCGAGACGGCGACGCTCGGGAGCGCGGCCGGACGCTGGGTCGCACAGACCAGCGAGACGCCCGGCGCGCGGCCCCGCGTGAGGAGCGTCCGGAGCGCGGGGTCGGCCACCCCGTCGAAGAAGGCGTGCGCCTCGTCGACGAGCAGCCACGGGAGCCGGGAGAGATCGCCCGCGATCCGCGCGTCGTAGAGCCCGCGAGCGACAGCGCGGACCACGGCCGCCGCGGCGGCGTCGGGCACGCCGGCGAGATCGAGGACCGCGGGGTCGCCGTCGGCCGCCAGCGACGCGACCGGCGGCGCATCGGCGTCGAAGACTCCCCACGAGGCCGCCAGCCGGAGGTGGTTCGCGGCGGCGCGACGCGTCTCCGCCGGGGCGTCGGCCGCGTCGACCGCCTCGCGGAGCGCCGCGAGCGACGGCGAGGGGGTCGTTCCGCTCGCGGCGTTACGGTCCGTCGCCTCTCCAGATCCGTCGTCGACCGCGTCAGCGACGACTTGCCAGACGAGGGTTCCGGGGCCGCTCGCCGGGGCGAGGCCGAGGAGGTTCGGCCAAGCCGACGGCGGTATCGAGGCGGGACGGACCGCGGGGTCGACGGTCCGTCCGCCGGCCGCTTCGAGGCCGGCGAAGACGCCCATCGGGTCGACGACGACCGGGGCGACACCGCCTGCGTCCGCCAGCTCCTCGGCGAGGACGCCGAGGGTGTACGACTTCCCGGTGCCGCGCTTCCCGAACACGACGCCCGCGTGTGGGCGGTCGAGGTCGACGCCGACCGGAGCGCCGGCGCTGCCGTCGCGGGCGAGGAAAGAGCCGATCCGAGCGGTGTGAGGCGGACGGTCACCGTCGCGGTGAGCACTGTCACGGAGGTCGGCGCAGTCGCCGCGGTCAGCCCCCTCAGTACGGTCGGTCCCGTCGTCGCGGCCGAGTACGTACACGCGGCCGGGTGGCCTCGGCATCAGACAAAAAGCGCCGGGAGCCGGATCGGGTCCCGGTCGTCGGGCGCGTCTCTCGGGCGTCCGCCGCGGCGCCGCCCGGATCGTCCGATCGTTTATATCAGATACCGCGGCCAGCGCGGCATATGTCCGATCGAACACACGACTCGCGCACCGCGAACCGCCGGACGTTCAGCACCGATACCCGCGCGATCGAGGGGCTCCCGGTCCGCCTCGTCATCGCGCTCGTCGTCGGCGTCGCCAGCCTCAGCGTGATGATGGGGATGATCGGCGACATCGACGGGCTGGCCGCGACGGAGCTCGACGCGCAGCCCCAGCCGGAGGTGACCACGCCCGGCGAGCAGTCGGTCGACGTCGCCGTCGTCGACCCCGACGGCTCTCGGATCGCGGACGCGACGGTCATCGTCCGGGGCGGCTCTGCGCAGATCGACGGCGTCGTCACCGCGAAGACGACCGAGGACGGGGTCGCGACCGTCGACGTCGACCCCGAACTCGGGCCGAATCAGGCGGACGGGACGCTCACGATAGACATCAAGCCGCCCGCGGAGGGCGACTACGTCGACGAGCGGGGGAACACCGAGGTGCTCGTCGTCGAGGAGTGACGCCGCGAGCGGCGGAGGAGAGTCGGTTAAAGCCGGCTGTCCCAGTCGATCCAGTCCTGTTCCCAGCCGTGCCGTCGCTGCCGGCTGCGCTCGGCGCGCTCCGCGTCCTCCCGCCGAGTTCGGTTCCGTTCCGTTCCGGGCTGTTCGCCGTCGACGAGCATCGGTTGGAGCCGCGCCGGCCCGTGCGTCTCGACCGTTTCGAAGCCGTCAGGCGCCGGATCGTCGTCCGTACCGGCGCCGGACGCGATGGCGTCGCCCGCGTCGGGACCCCCGGCGGACGGCTCGATCGCGGCGACCGTCTGGACGCCGGCGCCGCGCGGGTAGGCGATTCGCCCGTCGGGCGCGAGCTGGTCCCTGAGGGAACGCGGCGGCTCGACGACGGCGGTTTCGAGGAGGATCCGGTCGTACGGCGCGTACGCGGGGAGTCCGTCGGCGCCGTCCGCGCGGTCGACGGGGACCGCCCCGTAACCGGCCGCGTCGAGGTTCGACCGCGCGGCGGCGACGGCGGCGCGGTCGATGTCGACCGCGTGGACGCGCCGCGCGCCGGCGATCTCGGCGAGCATCGCGACCGAGTAGCCGATCCCCGCACCGACGACGAGGACCGAGTCGCCCTCGGCGGCGTCGAGCGCGGTGACGAGACGGACCAGCGTCGGGAGCGAGAGCGAGTGCGGGTCGTCTCCGTCGACGGCGCCGCCGCGAGGCGAGTCGTCGACGAAGGGATCGCGCGGGACGCGCTGAAGCGCGGTCAGCACGGGCGGCTCGATCGGCTCGCCGATCTGGTGTTCGAGCCCCTCGATCATGTCCGCCCTGAGCGACGCGTCGTCCATGCGCAGTCTCGGGACTCGGTCCTCTAAAACCGTGCGTTCGGCGGGCCGACTATCGCATCGGGACGAACCGCACGCCGCCGTGGTCCTCGCGGTCGATGCCGCCCTCGCGGAGCGTCAGTCGGACGAGCCGCTGGCGACCACCCTCGCGAACGGGGGCGACCACGCGGCCGCCCGCCCGGACACGGTCGACGACCGCGTCCGGAACCGCCTCGGGCGCCGCGCAGGTGAGGTAAGCGGCGTCGAACGGAGCCTCGTCGAGGAACGCCTCTCGGCCGTCGGCGGCCGCGACGGCCACGTCGTAGCCGAGACGGGCAAGGCGCTCGCGGGCGGCGGCGGCCAGTTCCGGGACCCGCTCGGCGGAGAGGACGTTCCCCGGGCCGACGACCTCGGCGACGACCGCGGCGTGGTAGCCGCAGCCAGTCCCCACCTCGAAGACGCGGTCGCCGCGCTCGACGTCGAGGAGATCCGTCATCAGTGCGACCATGTGCGGCGCGCTGATCGTCTGGTCGTGGCCGATCGGGAGCGGCCGGTCGGCGTACGCCGACTCGCGATGCGCCTCGGGAACGAACTCGTGGCGGGGGACGGCTCCGATCGCCGAGAGCGTCTGCTCGCTCACGTCGAGACGCCGTCGGAGCGCGCTCACGAGGTCGCGTCGTTCGGCCGTGCGGTCGCCGTCGTTCATGTGAGTCGATAGCACAGTGTGCGTGGAGAAAGCATCGGCGGAGAGGCAGGGGTCGAGCCGGGCGGATCAGTTCACGTCGATCCGGCGTCCCTCGTCCGCGTCGAGGACATCGATCGGGACCGTTACAGTGAGGACACCGTGCCGGTACGTCGCGGTGGCGTCGTCGAGACGGGCGTTCGTCGGCAGGCCGACGGTCCGAGTGACGGACTCGTGGCGCCGCTCGCGTCGGATGTATCGCCGGTCTGCGTCCTCGCGTTCCGCGTCGCGCTCGGCGGCGATGGCGAGCCGGTCGTCGCGGGCTCGGACGTCGATCTCGTCGCGATCGAACCCCGGGAGGTCGGCCATCACGACGAACTCGTCGGCGTACTCGGCGACGTCGATGTCGGCGGTCCGGAGGTCGCGGCCCCGAGCCCGCTCGCCCCCGAAAGGGGTGCGGCCGAGGAACTGCTCAATCTCGTCGAAGGGATTCGTCGTGTTCATACCGACAGAGAGGAGCCGTGAGGTGTTAAATAGCGACTGACGCGTGCTATCTCGCGGCGGCGGATTCCGGTATCCCGGCCGCGGCGCACCCCCTGTCACACCCGACGACGCGAGCGCGGCTCAGCTGACGTCGATCGTGTGCCCGCGGTCGTCGTCGGGCGAGCGCTTGGGGAGCGTGACGGTGAGGACGCCGGCGTCGAAGGAGGCCGCCGCCGCGTCGGCCTCGACGGGTTCGGGGATCGGAACCCGACGGGAGACGGAGCTGCGCCGGCGCTCGCGCCGGTGGTAGCGGACGTCGGCCGGACCGCTCTCGCCGTCGTCCGGATCGTCGGCACCGTCCTCTTCGGCGATATCGAACTCGCTCGACTCCTCGCGGGACCCGCTGATAACGAGCGCGTCGTCGCGCAGTTCGACATCCACGTCGTCGGCGTCGAATCCGGGGAGGTCGGCGACGACGGTGATCGCCTCGTCGTCTTCGACCACGTCGACGTCGACGTCGCGGGCCCCCGGGAACCGCGGGACCTCGGGGCCGGTGCCCTCCAGCGTGCCGCCGAGTTCCTCGAACTCGCGGCCCATCCGCTCGAACAGTTCCTCTATCTCGTCGAAGGGATCGCGTCGGGTCATACAGGTCAGGATTTGTGACGGAGCGTCTTGAACGTACTGGCGGAGGCGGGGACGGCGGCGCGCCGAGACGCCGGCGACAGACACTATCCGCTGGCGCCCTTAGAGTTCGTATGCGCCTGTTCTGGCACCGAGGAGACGCTCGAACGCGGGACAACGCCGGGCTCGCCGCCGCGGCTCGGGACGGTGAAGTCGTGCCGGTGTTCGTGTACGACGCCGACCTGCTCGGAACGGTCGGCGCGCGGCAGCGCGCGTTCTTCCTCCGCCACGTGAAGCGACTGGAGGAGCGGTACCGCGAACTCGGGAGCGACCTGATCGTCCGCGCCGGCGACCCGGAAGCGGTCCTCGTCGACCTCGCCGCGGAATACGACGCGGAGGCGGTGTTCTACAACGAGCAGTACCGAGCGGCCCGTCGGAACCGACAGCGGGCGGTCGAGGACGCGCTCGCCGGCGAAGGCGTCGACACCGACTCGCGGACCGACATCGTGCTGGTCGACCCCGGTCGGCTAGAGGCGCGCTATCCGAACCACAGCCAGTTCCACGGCGACTGGGAGACCGTGCCGAAGCGCGGGCCGTACGCGGAGCCGGACGCGGCCGCGCTGGCCGACGTGCGCGACGGGAAGACCGTCCCCGAGCCCGACGCCGACATCGACCTCCCCGACGCGGGGTACGAGGCCGCCCGCGAGCGGTTCGACGAGTTCCTCGACTACGGGATCACCTCGTACAACGACACCCGCGACGACCTCGCGCGGGCCGTCGAGGCCCCGACGCACGCGGTCTCGCGGATGTCTCCGTACCTCGCGACCGGCGCGATCGGGGTCCGCGAGCTGTGGGCGGGCGCGAGCGACGTGTACGACGCCGTGACCGGCGGGGAGCGCCGCAACGTCGACAAGTACCGGTACGAGCTGTCGTGGCGCGAGCAGATGTACCACCTGCTGTATTACAACCCGGACCTCGCCGTGTCGAACTACAAGTCGTTCCCGAACGAGATCGCGTGGCGCGACGACGACGACGCCTTCGAGGCGTGGACGCGCGGCGAGACCGGCTACCCGTTCGTCGACGCCGGAATGCGACAGCTGAACGAGGAGGGGTACATCCACAACCGGCCGCGGCAGGTGGTCGCGAGCTTCCTCACGAAGCACCTCCTGATCGACTGGCGGCGCGGCGCGCGCTACTTCACGAAGCAGCTGATCGACCACGACTACGCCTCGAACCACGGCGCGTGGCAGTGGACCGCCTCCACCGGCACCGACTCCGTCGACGTGCGCATCTTCGACCCGGTGAGCCAGATGAGCAAGTACGACGACGGCGCCCAATTCGTGAAGGCGTACGTCCCGGAGCTGGCCGACGTGCCGGCGGAGAAGGTCGTCGACTGGCCGAACCTCTCGCGGGCGGAGCGCGAGGAGCTGGCGCCCGACTACCTGCACCCGATCGTCGACCGGAACGAGGGGTACGAGCGGGCGCAGCGGGTCTTCGAGGAGGCGCTCGGGAAGCGATAGCGGGCGCGGGTCGGCGCGGAGCGGTGCGGACCCGTGGGTGGTACCGGCGTTCCGTAACCGAGTCCTTTTCGTGGGGCCCCGAGAACGGCTCCGCTATGTCCCCAGTCGCGATCGACGACGTCGAGGCCGCCGCCGAGCGGCTCGCCGGCACCGACATCGTCCAGCGCACGGCCGTCGAGCGGAGCCGGTCGCTGAGCGAGCGGTGCGGCGCCGACGTGCGACTCAAGATGGAACACCTCCAGCGCACCGGCTCGTTCAAGACGCGCGGCGCGTACAACGCGATCTCGCGGGCGATAGACGGGTCCGGAGAGCGCGCCGCGGAGGTCCCGATCGAGCGCGTCGTGGCCGCGAGCGCGGGCAACCACGCACAGGGCGTCGCGCTGGCCGCGGCGGACGCCGGGATCGACGCGACGGTCGTGATGCCCGAGTCGGCGCCGGCGGCGAAGATCGAGGCCACCCGCGCGTACGGCGCCGAGGTCGTCCTCCGGGGCAGCGCGTTCCCCGCGGCGATGGAGCACGCTCGGACGCTGACCGACGACCCCGGGACGCGGTTCGTCCACGCGTTCGACGACCCCGACGTGGTCGCGGGACAGGGGACGCTCGGCCTGGAAGTGCTCGACCAGGTGCCCGACGTCGACACCGTCCTCGTCCCCGTAGGGGGCGGCGGGCTCGCGGGCGGGGTCGCAACCGCGGTCAAGGCCCGGTCGCCCGAGACGCGGGTCGTCGGCGTTCAGACCGAGGGCGCGTCGACGCTCTCGGAGAGCCTCGCGGCCGGCGAACTCGTGACGCGCGACGAACCCGACACGATCGCGGACGGGATCGCGACCGGCGGGCTGAGCGACCTCACCTTCGAACTCCTCGACGAACACCTCGACGAGGCGGTCGTCGTGAGCGACGACGACGTGGCGAACGCGATCCTCCTGCTCTTGGAGCGCGCGAAGCAGATGGTCGAGGGCGCGGGCGCGACCGCCGCGGCCGCCCTGTTGAACGACGAGGCGGTCGACGATCTCGACCTCGGCGGCGAGACCGTCGTCCCGCTTCTCTGCGGCGGCAACATCGACGTGACGACGCTGAAGGAGGTGGTGACGCACGCCCTCGTCGACCGCCACCAGCTGATCGAGCTCTCCGTCCGGATCGACGACACGCCCGGGACGATGGGGGAGATCAGCACCCTGATCGGCGCGGAGCGCGCGAACATCCGGACCGTGCGCCACGAGCGCAGCCGACCTGACCTGCCGGTCGGCGACGCCGACCTCGTCTTCGAGGTGGAGACGAACGGCCCTGCCCACGTCGACCGCGTCCTCAAGGCGGTACGCGAGGCGGGGTACGAGGTGGAGTGGACGACGCGGGAGGCGTGAGGGAGAATGTCGTCGATGTATAAATTGAACTACGGTGGCGCGCGCCTCCGAGCGGCCGCTTGCGGCGGCCGTGAGGAGCGCGTGCGAGGGAGTCGGCCGACCGCAGGGAGGCCGACGAGGCTGGGGAGGCGTGAGGTGCGGGGCGGTTGCGGTCGGGCT
>NZ_NEWI01000095.1:0-11545 GCF_002135005.1 Halorubrum sp. SD612
CGATGGTCAGGGCGCCGCGCGGGTGGATCTCCTCGACCTTCTGGACGTCCTTCGAGGAGACCATGCCGCCGAGGGAGGCGCGCATGTCGGTCGCCATCACGACGCCCTCGTCGGCCTTGATGCCGACGGTAGTGGTCCCCGTCTTCATCTCGCCGTCGCCCTCCGCCTTCGCGGCGCGGCGCTCGCTGTGTTCGAACTCGCCGAGCTCCGGTCCGAAGACAGGCTGGTCGCGGCCGAGGTCGGCAGCCGGCCCGTCTGAGAGGTCGCCAGTCGGTGTTCGCATTACGCCCACATTCGCCCGGCGCGCTGATAAAGGCAACCCTTCGGGGGCCGCCGACCGGTTCCGACGGGCCTATCCGTCGCCGGGCCGCGACCGGCCGACCGCGGCGGGGGACGCTGGATCGCGACGGACCTCGGAGCGGGCGCTGCGGGGCTGCGACGGGCACGAGGAGAGCTGTGCGGGATCGCGGGTCGAAGGGGAGTCTCGCCGTCGCTCGGCGTCTGGTCGGTCGCGGAGAGCGAGCTACTGTCGGCGCGCGATCACTCCTGGTCGACGGCCTCGGTGGTCGTCTCGACGAGCCGACCGACCGGGACGTTGATGCCGAGGTGCTGACGCGCGAAGACGGCCACCGGGAACAGCGAGATTCCGACGGCGACGGACGCTTGGTGCAGCCCGAAGAGGGCTGCGGTACGGATGCGGTCGAACATTGGACTTCTGTCACACCCCAACGGAGGGGTATATATATATCTTCCGTGGGCCGCGTCGAGGACACCTCGACGCTGTCTTGCGGTTTCCGGTCATTAATTAACGATCCTGAAATATTTCTCGTTCCGCGTCGATCGACGCGTATCCCAGCCCGGTTTGACCTCGTTTATTCTCATAACTTATGAGGATCTTCGTCGCCTCGTGCGCCTCGCATCGGCTTGCTCGCCGCAGCGGGGCGTCCCCGAGTCGCTCGCGCCGGACCGAACGGGATTTAACGGCCTGCGCGCCTACCCTCTCGCGTGCAGAACGTCACGGACCGGATCCGGAACCCCTTCGGGATGCGCCCCGACTGCCCCTCGTTCGTCCCCGGCTACGGCGACGCCAACGCCGACTTCCACGTCGTCGGCGACCGCCCGGGCGTCCACGGCGGGACCGCGGCGGGCGTCCCGTTCACCGGCGAGGCGTGGTCGCCCGCGTTCCTGTCGGCGCTCTCGGACGCCGGACTGATCGCGGGTGTCGCCGAGGGAGTCGCCCCCGACGGCGTCCCGCACGACGGCGATCCGACGGCGGTCGACCCCGTTCGAACCGGCCGAACGTTCCTCTCGTACCTTCACATGTGCGCGGGCGAGGCGCCGCCCGACGAGGCCGCCTACGCCGACATGGAGCGGTTCTTCGACGCGGAGCTCCGCGCCATCGCCGCGCACGTGCTGCTCCCGGTGGGCGCGCGGGCGACCGAACACGTCCTCGAAACCTACACCGCCCGGGCTCGGAAGACCGAGATAGACATGGACGGGCTCCACGGCGAGGAGCTGCTCGGCGCCGGCTGGCTCGTCGTCCCGATCAAAGACCCCGCCGACTGGGCGGACGGCGACGCCGATCGGCTCGTTGACTCGCTCCGAGAGCTCCGGTCAACCGACTTCCGCCGCGAGAGCGACCTCGGTCGCTTCATTGCCGGCAGCGACCCGTACCTCGTCCGCTGACGCGGCGATCGCTCGCCGAGCCCGCGACCCGGCCTCCCACGTCCGGATGGACGTGAACTTTCCCCGGCAAAGCGCGCTACCGATACGGTGATCCGGCAGTAATCGCTCACATCTGCGGCCGATCGTTTTCTATCGCGGCCGCGAGGGTGTCATATTTGTCACTACTATCCGGATTTTATACCTGTCCCGCCGATCCGTGAGTAGACGCCCGACCGATCGGGCGTCGGCCGCAGGACTGGTACTCCCCGCGGCGACTTGGTCAGTCCCGGCCCTCACCGGCCGGTTTTTCCTCGCTACACAGCGCCTCGACGTACTTCCCGACGTGGTCGTCCATTCGCCGCTTGTAGCCCGCCTGCCGCGCGAGCCGGTCGAGCTCGCGGGAGACGTACGTGCCGTACTGGACTGCCTTCTTCTCCGCGGCGTGGACCGACTCCGGCAGCCGCCGGCTCGCGACGCGGCGGAGCGCGACCTTCCGCTCGTCGCCGTCGACGAGCAGGGCGTCCGGGAGCGCCAGCGCGGCGCCGACGACACGGTCGTCGAGCAACGGCGTCGCGGGCTCGACCCCCGCGGCGCGGAGCGCGAGCACGTCCCGCTCCAGCTGATCGGGCAGCGTCCGGACGGTCTCGGTCCGGGCGCTGCGGACGGTGTCGGCGTCGACCCGGGAGTCCTCGGCGGGGTCGACGACCTTGCTGTACCCGCCGAACAGCTCGTCGGCCCCCTGTCCGACCGCGAGGCGATCGAACCCGTCGGCCGCGGCCGCCTCGGCCGTCATGAACAGCGGCACCGCGATGGACGCGTCCATCGGGTTCCGGCGACCGGTCGCGGCCGCCACCGCGCGGACCGCTCGCGTGAGGTCGTCATGCGTGACCTCGACGACGCGCAGGTCGCGGTCCATCGCGCTCGCGGCCTCGCGCGCCGCAGCGATGTCGTGGCTCCCCTCGAAGCCGGCGACGTAGCAGGGGGCCTCCGGGACGGCCGCGGCGACGAGGCCGGAGTCGACGCCGCCGGAGAAGGCCACCGCGAGGTTGCCGTCACTGCTCTCGTCGTCTCCCCCGGACCGAGTTGATGCCGCGAGGTCCCCGAGCGCCGCGCTCACCGCGCCGTCGACCGCCGCCAGCGCGGCCTCCGGATCGGCGGTCGGAGCCGGGTCGGGAAGCCGCCAGACGCGTTCGGTACCGCCGGCCGAGACCACGCTCCCCGCGGGCACCGGCTCTGGATCGGCGAGCGCGCCGCGGTCGAAGGCCCACGCGTCGGTCGCCGTGGGAATGCGGGCGGTCCCCGGATCGAGCGCCTCGCGCTCGACGAACAGCGGTTGTCGGCCGAGGACATCGCGGACGAGCACCGGGCCGTCGCGGTCCCGCGGGTCCAAACTCGGCGGCTCGGCCAGCAGCCCGGCGAAGCCGCACCCGCCGGGGAGCGGGTCGCCGTCGCGGAGCGCGGCACGGACGCGGTCCGCGGGGGCGCCGCGGAGGTCGGACGAGGAAGGGGCCGTCATCGCGGTCACCGGAGGGCGTCGAGCGCGCGGAGCGCGCGGCGCTTGGCGCCCCCGCCGAACTGCCGGAGCGAGACCCGCCACGGGGTGCGCTTGCCGACGACGCTCGTCCGCCCGTCGGCGATCCCGTCGAGGATCGCGTCCGCGGAGCGCTCGTCGGCGCCGACCTCCGTCACCGCCTGCCCGACCATCTCGGAGATGTGGGCGTCGCTGCCGGCGGTCATCGGGAGCCCGTTGCGGACGGCGAACTTCTCGGCCTGTCGGTTCGAGCGCCCGGTGAACAGCCGCGAGTTGTACACCTCGATCGCGTCCGCGCTCGCGAGCCGCTCGTCGCTGACGTGCGCGGCGACGCCGTGGCGGGACTTCTGGAAGGGGTGGGGGACGACCGCGATCCCGCCCTGATCGCGGATCCGGTCGAGCGTCTCGTCGAAGGGGAGGCCGCTCTCGACGCGCTCGTCGATGCCGAACGCGAGCACGTGGCCGACCGCGCAGGTCACCTCCATGCCGACGATGCCGACGAGCCCGTAGTCGGGGGCCTTCTCGGCCGCCTCGATGCTGGCGTCGATCTCGTCGTGGTCGGTGACGGCGAGCGCGTCGAGCCCGACCGCGGCCGCCTGCTCCAAGAGGAGGTCGACCGGGTCGCGCCCGTCGTACGACAGCGCGGAGTGCGCGTGGAGCTCGACCGATAGCACGCCCGACGGTTCGAGCGTGGTGATGAAAAGCGCCCCGGTCCGCGCCGGTTCACGCCGCTTCGCGGCGATCGAACCCCACTTCGACGATCTGTTATCTAAAAGCAACTGCGGTGGCGCGTGCCGACGAGCGGCCGGAGGGCGCGAGTCGCACGCGCGAGGGAGTCGCGAACGGTGCGATGTGCGAGCGAGGCGAGCACCCCCGTTGCGAGCGGTGAAACCGCGGGCAGTGAGCGACGGGGCTGGGGAGGCGTGAGGTGCTGTGCGCGAGTCCTCGCGGCGGGGCTTTGCCGGCGTTCGCCACCGGTCCGCCCTCGGTTGTTTATGTACGGACGGTGGAACCGATGAAAAGAACCCTCAACCACCGAGTGCTAGCTAAAACGCGCTCCCGCCTACGGTCTTCCGATAGGTCGCGCGCCCGGTGTGGCTCGACTCGTCCCACGACTCCACGTCGACGACGACCCGAGTGTCGACCGCGTCCCCGGGCGCGCCCTCGATCCGGAGCGTCGAGTCGCCGATGCGCGCGACGTGTACGCCGCCGTCGGACTCGCCCGTCACCATCACTTCGATCGCGTCCCCGGCCGCGTAGTCCGGCGTCGATCCCCGGAACGACCACCCGGCGAGGAACTTGTCGAAGACGCTCATGCGCGGGACACCTCCTCGGAGGCGCGGTCGGGGATGTACTCCCGCCCGAAGCCGGTGATCGCGGCGATGATGAATATCGCCACGAGGAACCAGCCGTGGAAGACGTACGGCACGACCTCGATGGGGTTCACGACCATCTCGGGGCCGTACTGGGACCCGAGGCCGTCCGGCCCGACCATCACCTGGTACCCGACCAACACGCCGCCCGCCCACGGGAAGATGTAGCCGAGCGCGGAGGTGTTGGCGTCCAAGATGTTCGCGCGCCGGTAGCCGTTGATGTTGAACTTCTCGCCGATCCGGGCGACGTACGGGGCGATCGCGATCTCCGCCGCGGTGTTTATCGTGATCATCCCGTTGATCGTCGCGGTGCCGAGGACCATCGTCAGCTCCGCCCGGCGGACGGTCGTCGCGACGCGGTCGAGGAGGAACGTCTGGATCGCCTCGAAGCCGCCGCCGCGGATCATGATCTGCGCCATCGCGACGATGAGGAGGGTGAGGACGATCAGCGGGAAGAACCCGACCGCGCCCGTGTAGAGGCTCCCGCCGACGCCCGCGGTCTCGCCGACCTCGACGACCGGGAGCCCGGAGAGCGCCCCGGCCTCCGTCACGGTGAAGGCGACGATGTCGCTCGCGCTCGACAGCCCGAACAGGAGGTTGGACGCGACCGCCACGACCAGCCCCCACGAGATCGCCTCGACGATGTGACGGCCCGCGACCGCGGTGACGATGACGACTCCCATCGAGAGCAGGTGGACTAGTCCGAGGGCGTTCGCGGACTCGCGGAGCGCGACGGCGCCCTCGAGGCTCACGCCGGCCATGGCCGAGCCGGCGATCAGGTACGCGGCGAACGCCGGGACCGCCGCCGCGATAGCGTACTTGAACCGCGAGGCGACGACCCCGCCGATGTCCGCGTCCTGAGTCACGGCGCTCACGATCGTCGTGTCGCTGACGGGCGCGAGGTTGTCGCCGAAGACGGCGCCCGACAGGATCGCGGCGAACAGCAGCACGGGGTTCGCGCCGATGAGCACGCCGGCCGGGAAGAACAGCGTCACGAACGCGACGGTCGCCCCGTATCCGGTGCCGATCCCGGTCGCGAGGAGGCCGCAGAGGATGAACGCGGCCGCGGGGAACGTCGACGCGCCGACGTTCAGAGCGTCGGCCGCGAAGATGAGCCCCTCGACGAAGCCGCCGGCCTGGAGCGTCTGGGCGAACATCCCGGCCCAGAGCCACGCGACGATCGCGGTCGCGGCCACGCGCTGGGTCATCCCTTCGAAGATCGTGTCGGCGTACGCCTTCCAGTCGCCGCGGACGAGGAACATCCCGAGCGTCGTTCCGACCAACGCGCCCACGACGAGCCCGTTGGTGTCACCGATCCCGAGGACGCCGCTCTGGAAGATCGCCCAGGCGATGAAGAAGACGAGCGGGAGGGTGCTCGCCCACTTCCCCCCGCGGAACTCGATCCGCGGGTCGTCGCTCCCTTCCTCGCCGACGCCGAAGTCGCTGCCGTCTGGGGGGTCACCGCCGTCGGTCGCGGCCGGGGTCCCCGCTGTCGTGTCGGTCATTTATCTCTCACACGCCTTCGGAGACCGACGGCTCACGTAAATCCCCGTGTGCGCTCCGTCAGACGGACTGTGAGCGTTCGCCCGACGGAATCGCCTCACGCGGGGACAAGAACACGCTTAAGACCCCCGACGGCGACCGTCCTGACGGGAACAGCACAGCTGCAGATCCGACTCGCCGGGGCCCTTTCGCCCGCGGCTTGGGAATGTAGCAGTGCGCCGACGCCTCCGGCGTCGCGGTCGGGCGGCCCGCTCGCGCGGACCGTCCGGTCGGAGCGCTCGCTCCGCGAGCGATCCGTAGCCGCGCCGCGCGGAGTCCCGGTCACGTTGCGGTTGTGCCGTTCCAACCAGACAGACAATGGCACGAATGCACACGCGCCGTCGCGGTTCGTCCGGTTCGGACAAACCGGCGACGGACGAGACCCCGGAGTGGAGCGACGTCGACGCCGAGGACATCGAGTCCCGCGTCGTCGAACTGGCGGAGCAGGGCCACGACCCCAGCGTCATCGGCCTCAAGCTGCGCGACGAGGGCGTCAAGGGCGTCCCGGTCCCCGACGTGAAGCTGGCGACCGGCAAGAAGGTCACCGAGATCCTCGAGGAACACGACGCCGACGCCGACATCCCGGAAGACCTCCGCAACCTCATGTCGCAGGCGGTTCGCCTGCGCGAGCACATGGCGGAGAACGGGCAGGACCACCAGAACAAGCGCGCGCTCCAGAACACGGAGTCGAAGATCCGCCGCCTCGCGAACTACTACCGCGGCGACGAGATCGACGAGGAGTTCACGTACACCTACGAGAACGCCGTCGAGCTCTTAGAGGAGTGAGCGGCTAGCACGGCGACACCGAGCGACCGATCCCGACCGACACACCACACATGACCGAAGCGACGTCCGCCACGCCCGCCTCCGACGCGCTCGCCGGCGTCCTCGCAGACGCGCCGTTCGTCCGGCTCGTCGCGACCGACGACGGCGACGCGCTGGCAGCCGCCGGGCTGCTCGCGCGAGCGCTCCGAGCGACGGGCACGCCGTTCCAGGCTCGGGTCGACCGCGACCCGGTGCCGGCGGACGTCGACGACGGCGTCGCGGTAACGGTCGGCGTCGACCGCGGGCCGCACGCGATCCCCGGAACGGGACGACCGGCGAGCACGGCCGCCTTCGCGGTCGCCCGTGCCCTCGGCGTCGAACCCGACCCCGTGGTCGCGCTCGCCGGCGTCGTCGCGGCCGGGTCGATCCCCGGCGCCGACGGCTCCGGCGACGCGCTCGACGCCGCGGAGCGGGCCGGCCGCGTCGAGCGGCGGCCCGGCGTCGCGCTCCCGGTTTCGGGCGGCGAGCGCGCCGCTCACGAGACCGACGGCGCGGACGCGGCCCCCTCGCGGGCCGAGGCCCTCGCGGCCTCGACGCTCGCGTCGACGCGGTACTCCGGCGACCCCGATGGGGCGCGCGACGCGCTCGATCCCTTGGGACTGTCCGCCGACCCCGACGCCGACGACCGCCGGCGCTTCGCGTCGCTGGTCGCGGTCGACGCGGTCGACGGCGACGATACGAGCGAGCGCGCGGCCGCTGCGGTCGAGCGCGCACTCCGTCCGTACGCGACGGACGGTCCCTTCGAAACGGTCGGCGGCTACGCCGACGTGCTCGACGCGCTCGCCCGGGAGGCGCCCGGGACGGGCGTCGCGCTCGCGCTCGCGAGCGACCCCGACGCGTCGCTCCGGTCGGCCGCGCTCGACGCGTGGCGCCGCCACGGACTGGCGGCGCACCGGGCGCTCGACGACGCGACGGTCGGCCGGTACGACGGCTGCGTCGTCGCCCGTGTCGACGCGGCGCCGGCGGTCCTGCCGACGGTCGCCCGACTCGTCCGGGACTTTCGGTCACCAGAACCCGTCGCAGTCGCGCTCGACGAGGGCGCAGGCCGGCTCGCGGCCGCTGCCGTCGAGCCGATCGGGCTCGGCGACGCCTGCCGGACCGCCGCCGACGAGGTCGGCGGCGACGGTTGGGGGACCCCCGCTCGCGGCGGGATCGCCGTCGAGACCGCCGGACCCGGCGACGCAGACATCACGGGGGCGCTGGCCGCGCTCCGGGAGGCGATCTGAGATGTCCGACGACGCCCCCCGAACGGCCGGCGGCGACGCCGACCGGACCGCGACGGTCCGGACCACGCACGCCGACGCCGCGACCGTCGCGGCCGCGGTCGGGCCGGACGAGACCGACTCGATGCGCACGCGCGTTGACGGCGACGCCGTCGCCTGCACCGTCGCGCGACCGACCACCGGCGGGCTCCAGTCGACGCTGGACGACCACCTCGTGAACCTGCGCGTCGCCGACCGCGTGGTCGAGCGCGCTCGGTCGCATATCGCCGCAGACGCCGACTCCGCCGACACCCTCGACTCCACAGACGAACCACAGACGACCGACACCGACACACACACCGACACATGAGCGAACGATCCGTATCCAAGAGCAGAGAACAGAAGCGCTGGTACTCCGTGCTGGCGCCCGAACAGTTCGACCGACAGGAGCTCGGCGAGACCCTCGCCGAGGAGCCCCAGCAGGTCGTCGGCCGCACGATCACGACGACGCTCGACGAGCTGACGGGCGACTCCAACGCGAACAACACGAAGCTGACCTTCAAGATCACCGACGTGGGCAGCGACTCGGCGTACACCGAGTTCATCAAGTACGAGCTGACGCGCGACTACCTGCGCTCGCTCGTCCGCCGCGGCGCCTCGAAGGTCGAGGCGTCGATCACGGTGCTGACCACGGACGACTACCGTATCCGCGTCCAGCCCGTCGCCCTGACGACCAAGAAGGCCGACCGGTCCCAGGAGAAGGCGATCCGCCGCGTCATGATCGACAAGGTCCACGCGGCCGCCGAGGAGCGCACCTTCGAGGCGTTCGTCGACGCGATCGTCGACGGGAACCTCTCGTCGGCCATCTACGGCGACGCCAAGGAGATCTACCCGCTCCGCCGCGTCGAGGTCCAGAAGCTCACCCTCGAAGCGCGCCCGCGCGAGGTCGCCGCCGAGGAGGAGGCCGCCGTCGACGTCGACGCCGACGAAGTCGCGGTCGACGCCGACGAGTAACGGCTCGTCCACCCGACGCGACCCCGTTTTGCGTTTATTTCTTCCCGAGCGGCCGCGCCGTCACCGAGCGGGTCACTCCGCGTCCGACGCCGTGTCGGCGGCCATCCGGATTCGCGCCGACTCGAAGCCACACTCCTCGTAGAAGCCGCGAGCGGACTCGTTCTCGACGTCGACGTCGAGCGTGACGCGCTCGCAGCCGCGGTCGGCGGCGGCCCCCCGGGCGCGGTCGAGCAGCCGCCGCCCGATACCCTCGCCGCGGCGCGGCGGCCGGACGTACAGCTCGCTCACGTGGAGTCGGTCGCCCGCGGCGAACACGGGTGCGGACGACTCGGGGCTCGCGGCGGCGTAGCCGACGAGGCGGGCGTCATCGCCCGTTTCGCCGTCCGCGACGGCGACCCACGTCACCGCCTCGTCGTCGTCGAGCTTGTCCCGTCGGTGTTCGACGCCCGCGGCGACGAGGTCGACGTCGTCCGCGAGCGCGTTCCGGTCGGCGAGCCGCGCCATCTCGCGCGCGAACGGTAGCCACAGGTCCTCGACCAGCGGTCGCACGTCGCCTCGCCGGAGCCGCCTGATCGTCGGGGTCACTCCGGATCGACCGCCATCGTCATCTGTTTGCGGTACTCCTCGAACCCGGTCCGCTCGTAGAACGCCACGGCTCGCTCGTTGTCGACGTCCACGTCGAGCCGGAGCTGCCCGCAGCCGTGGTCGCGGGCGTCGGCGACCGCGCGCTCGACGAACCGGTCCGCGAGGCCGGTGCCGCGGTACGGCGCCGCGACGTATATCTCGCCGATCACCAGTCGGTCCGGGCGATCGAACGGGTCGGGACACGCGTCGACGCTCGTCATCAGCAGGCCGACGAGGTCCAGGTCGGGATCGGTCACGGCGGCGGTCGCGGGGTCGACCGCGGCGTCGGCCGCCCCGTCGGCGGCGGTCGCGGCGACCCAGCCGCGGCTTCCCGAATCGTCCAGCTGGTTCCGGGCGAACTCCACGTGTCGCTCGACGAAGCGCTCCTCGGGCCAGTCCGCGAGGTCGTGGACCCCGACGGCGTCGGCGAGGTCGCGGTTGTACGGGAGCCACAGGTCGGCCGCGTAGCGGCGGAGGGCCTCCTCGTCGGACGGCAGCCGTCGGATCGCGGGTCGATCGCCGGACATACCCGGTAACTCGGTCGGCGAGAGAAGTGTTTTCCGGCCGCGTGCGACCCGTCCGCATCCGGCGATATCCGGGAGACGAAAGCTTGAAACGCCGCTCGCTCGACCTCTCGGGTATGGAACTGCGGGTCATCGAGAAGACCGACACGGAACTCTACATCGAGATCGCGGGCGAGGATCACACGTTCATGAACGTGCTGAAGGGCGCCCTGCTGGAGTCGGACGACGTCGCGGCCGCGACCTACGACATGAATCCCGAGCAGTCCGGGGGCCAGACCGAACCCGTCCTCACCGTCAAGGCCGAGGATGGCGACCCGCTCGACGTGCTCGGGGACGCCGCCGAGTCGATCACCGAGCGCACGGACGCCCTGCGCGACGCGGTTCGCGCGGCCTGACCGCGCGATCTGACCGCGGACGGACCTCTTTCCGCTCTCCGTTTTCCGGCCCCGCGCGCTGCGAGGGGCATACCTAAGTGCCGACTCCCGAAACGGGGGTGTATGCCGCCGAGCGTACTCATGCTGGGGTGGGGGTACCCGCCGAACATCACCGGCGGGCTCGACGTCCACGTGGGAGAACTGTTCACCGGGCTCCGCGACGAACTCGGTGTCGACGCCGCGCTGGTGTTGCCGGCGGAGTTCGCGCCCGACGACGAGCCGGGACTCGAACCCGTCGAGACCGGCGAGGGCGACGTCGCGGCGCGCGTCGGGGAGCTCTCCGACCGCCTCGCCGAACTCGCGCCCGACTACGACGTGATCCACACCCACGACTGGTTCGGGTACGGGCCCGGTCGCGCCGCCGCCCGCGAGTCCGACGCGACGTGGGTCTCCTCGTTCCACTCGCTGGCGAGCGACCGCAACATCGACCCGCCGAGCCGCGAGGTCGAGACGGAGCGCCGGCTCGCGAACGCCGCAGACACCAACATCGCGGTCAGCGAGATCGTCCGCGAGGACATCCGAGAGCTGTACGACGCGGACTCGCGGGTCGTGTACAACGGCTTCTCGACGCCGCAGTTCTCTGGGAAGGACGTCCGCGAGGACCTCGGTATCGACGGCGAGATGCTGTTCTTCGTCGGCCGCCACACCGACCAGAAGGGGATCTCGCACCTCCTGTACGCGACCAAGAAGCTCCGCGGCCGCGACGTGACGCTCGTCGTCGGCGGGTCGGGCCACCAGACCGAGCAGCTGAAGCGGTTCGCCGAGCTGCTCGGCATCGAGGACCGCGTCGAGTTCGTCGGCTACGTCCCCG
>NZ_NEWI01000096.1:0-11335 GCF_002135005.1 Halorubrum sp. SD612
GGCGGTGGCGGGCGTGAGCGCGCGCGCGTGCGGGAAGGGGAGGGCCGGGGCCGGCGCGGCCGCCCCGAGCGGGAAGGGGTACTTGCCCGGTCGGTCGAGCACCGCGTCGCGGCGGTCGGACGCCCCCGACGCGGTCGGGTCGTAGCGGATCTCCCACGTCTCCGTCTCGTCCGGGGGCAGCTCCCGCACGGTCAGGTTGTGGACCCCCGCCGGGGCGTTCGCGGCCGTCTCCCACTCGGGGGCGTCCGCTCCCCGCTCCGCGGCGTTCCGGAAGACGACCCACTGGTCCGGGTTGACCGGCACCGTTTCGTTCCCCACGTTCGTGGCGGTGACGCGGACGGTCTCGGCGTCCCGTTCGAGGGACAGCGAGAGGCCGCCCGCCCGTTCGTCCGGACACACCGGGTCGTCGACCCGCTCGCCGTCCGGTCCGATCGCGGGACAGTCCGGGGCGCCGCCCGACAGGCAGCCGGTGAGGACGACGAGGCAAGCGACCGCGACGAGCGCGAACCGAGACATCATCGTCACGACGACTCGCCGTTGAAAAGGGGTGCCGGAGGCTACGACGATCGCTTGAGCCACCGCGTCCGGGCGCGAGCGCCGTCAGAGAGCGGGAGATTTTTCCGGCGGTGACGCCCTTCGCCACCCATGGACGATCCCTCCACCTCCCCGTCCGAGTCGGACACGTACGACATCTCTACCGTCGACCTCAGCGACGACCGTTACGAGGTCAAACAGTCGCTCGTCCGGAACAAGTACGCCGTCCGCGACGGCGCCGGCGACGTCGTCCTCCGCGGGAAACAGAAGATGTTCAAGCTGAAGGAGGAGTTCCCGTTCGTCACCGCCGACGGCGAGGACGCCTTCTCGGTGAAGGCCGGCGGCATCATGGACGTCGCGGGCAACTACGCGATCACCGACGCGGGCACCGGCGAGGAGGTCGTCGTCTTGGACGAGGACCTCTCGCTTCTCGTCGAGAACTGGACGATTCGCGACCCCGACACCGGCGAGGCGCTGGCGACGATCCGGTCGAAAAACAAGGTGCTGTCCGCGCTCCGGCACCTCGTCGGCCCCGCGAACCTGATCCCGAACAAGTACGAGATATTCGACGCCGACGGCGGCCACGTCGGCGACATCGCGGGGCAGTTCTCGATGCGCGACGCCTACACGGTCACCATCGACGACGCGAGCGGCGTGCCGAAGGAGGCGGTGATCGCCGCCGCGTGTATCCTCGACGCCCTAGAGAACAAGTAGGATCGGGGCAGCGCGGGATTCCGGCTCGCGCTACGCCCGGAACTCGTCGGTGTAGTCCTCGACGAACTCGCGGACCGTTCGCGGCGGGCGACCCAGTAGCGCCTCGACGTCGTCGGTCGTCCGCCCGGAGCGGCCCAGCCGAACGACGGAGTACTCCGCGACCATGAACGCGACGAACCCCGGAGAGAACCTGCGTCGATACATCTGTCGCGCGAACGTCAGCCGCGACGGGTCGGCGTACTCGATCGGCCTGTCGAGCACCTCTGAGAAGATCTCGGCCACCTCCTCGAAGTCGAGCGCGGCCGGACCGGTGAGGTCGTAGGCGCGGTCCCGGTGTCCCGGCTCGGTGAGGACGGTCGCGGCGACCGCCGCGACGTCCCGCGCGTCGGTGAAGCTCAGGACGCCGTCGCCGGCCGGGACGAATATCTCGTCGCGCTCGACGATCTCTCGGCGGTGGATCTCGCTCAGGTTCTGAGCGAACCACGAGGCGCGGAGGAAGGTGTGTGCGAGGTCCGTCCCCGCGATGTGCGTCTCGATCCGGCGATGCGGAAGGACAGGGAACTTCTCCGCGCCGAGGATCGACAGGAAGGCGACGTGTTCGACGCCCACTCGGTCGGCGGCGTCCGCGAACTCGGTGACGTCGCTCACCGCGCTCCCCGGCGGGTACAGGAGGAAGAGTCGGTCGACGTCCGCCAGCGTCGCCCCCCACGTCTCGGGGTGAGCGAGGTCGAACTCGACGTACTCCGGCCCCTCACCGAACCGTTCGCGTGCGTCGTCCGGGCTCCGAGTCGCGAGCCGGACCGACGCGTCCCCGTCCGAGAGTTCGCGGACGAGGGGCTCGCCGACGGTCCCGGTCGCGCCGGTAACGAGGACGCGGTCCGCGGTCGGTCGCCCCGAGCCGTCTCCGTCGGTCAAGCCGCGTTTCATACGTCCCGTTCGCGGCTCGCGTATAAGAGGGTCAGCCCTCGGTTCTGGCGGGAAAGCCCTGAGTCGGCGTCTGCTCCGCTCGCGCCGCCTGCCTACTCCCCGCCCAGCTTCGACTCGCCGACCGCGTCGTGGCCGTCGATGACCTCGGTGCCGCCCATGTACGGGCGCAGCGCCTCGGGAACGGTGACGGTGCCGTCGTCGTTCTGGTAGTACTCCAAGATCGCGACGACGATCCGGGGGACCGCGAGCCCCGAGCCGTTCAGGGTGTGGAGGTACTCCGCGGACTCGTGGTGCTCCTCGCGGTACTGGATCCCGGCGCGGCGCGCCTGGAAATCCTCGAAGTTGGAGACCGAGGAGACCTCCAGCCAGCGGCCGCCCTGCTCGGGGCCCTCGTCCATGTCGTCCGCGGGCGCCCACACCTCGACGTCGTACTTCTTCGCCTGCGTGAACCCGAGGTCGCCGGTACACATCTCCAGAATGCGGTAGGGGAGTTCGAGCCGCCGGAGCACCTCCTCGGCCTCGTCGACGAGCCCCTCGAAGCGCTCGTCGCTCTCCTCGGGCCGGACGAAGTTCACCATCTCCACCTTGTTGAACTGGTGGACGCGGACGATGCCGCGCGTCTCGGTGCCGTGTTCGCCCGCCTCCTGCCGGAAGTTCGGCGTGTACGCCTGATACTTGAGCGGGAGGTCCTCGCCGAGCAGGATCTCGTCGCGGTGGAGGTTCGTGACGGGCACCTCCGCGGTGGGGAGCAGCCAGAGGTCGTCGTCGTCGTACTCCTCGGCGTTCGACCCCTCGACGCGGTAGGCGTCCTCGGTGAACTTCGGCAGCTGGCCGGTGCCGCGCATCGACGCGGAGTTGACGGGGATCGGCGGGAACACGTCCTCGTACCCCTGCTCGCGGTGAACGTCGAGCATGAACTGGATCAGCGCGTGCTCGAGGCGCGCGCCGTCGCCCTTCGCGACGTAGAACCCGCCGCCGGCGACCTTCGCGCCGCGCTCGAAGTCGAGGATCTCGAGGTCCTCACCGAGGTCGTAGTGCGGCTCCACGTCGGCGGGGACCTCGCGGTGGTCGTCGAACCCCTCGCGGCGCACCTCGACGTTCTCCGACTCGTCCGCGCCGACCGGCACGGAGTCTTGGGGGATCTGGGGCAGTTCGAGCAGCGACGCCTCCAGTTCGCGCTCCAGTTCGTCGGCGCGCGCCTCGACCTCCTGGAGCTCCGACTTGAGCTCCTGGGAGCGCTCGATCGCCTCCTGGGCCGCCTCCTCCTCGCCGGCGGCTTTCAGCTCGCCGATCGTCGAGGAGACCTCGTTGCGCTCGTGGCGCAGGTCGTCGCCGCGCTGTTTCAGCTTCCGCCACTCCTCGTCGACGTCGAGTATCCGGTCGAGGTCGACGTCGACGCCCTTGTTGTCGAGCGCCTCGCGGACGACCTCGGGGTTCTCCCGGACAAACTGTCGAGACAGCATTTGTCGGCAGTTCCGCGGGGCGACCCAAAACCGTATCGGAGCGTCGTCACCGCGTGACAAGGATTCGGGCCGGAGCGCGGAACCGCGGGCCTCAGGGGATGAACGAGAACGTACCGAACGCCATCAGGAGGGCGAGCGCGGCGACGACGACGCCCATCACGCGCATCAGCAGGATCCGCGTGTCGCTCGGTTCGATCCGCCCCGTCGATCCGTCTGGCGAGCGGGTCTGCCAGCTCGTCATCTTTCGCGGGAACGCCGCCATCGCCAGCGCGCCGGCGCTAACGAGGAGGGGGACGGCAACGAAGAACAGCCGGAATGGTGCGGGGAGCATGCGCGGGGGAGTCTCGACGCGAGGCAACAAAGTGTTATGGAATCGGGAGGTCCCGCGGAGTCGGGTCGCCCGGTTCGCGCGTCGCCGTCAGTACCCGCCCGGTAACGCCATCCCGACGGCGAGCGCGGCGAGCGGCACGGCGGCGACGACCGCGTACCAGAGGCCGGCGGCGCCGAGGAGGAGCCACGTCCCGACGCCGTATCCCGTCGGGTCCCAGTCGACCCCGAACCGCGGCAGCCCGGCGACCGCGGCCGCCGGGGCGACGAGGCCGACGAGGACGCCGCCGAGAAGCGCCGTTGAGAGGAGCCCCGAACTCCACGCGGTCCCCGCCTCGCCGGCGCGCGCCACCGTGAGGCCGACCCCGACGAGGTACGGGACGGAGAGCCCGACCGCGACCGCAAGGTACGAGGGGAGGACCCGCCCCGCCGGGGGAAGCGCCTCGAACAGCGCCCGGAGGCGCGACGCCGCGAGGAACGGCGCGCACAGTCCCGCGGCGACGAGCCCGGGGAAGCCCAGCAGCGCGAGCGTCCACAGCCAGCCGACGACCGAATCGACGACCGCGGGAGCGAGGGAGAGCGGAACCGACGGAGCGGGGACGGGCGAGACCATGCGCGAGACGAGCCGCCGCGGGCGGCAAACCTCTTGTGGTGACCTGCGAGGCGCCGCCGTCGCGGTCGGCCGGCGCCCGCCCGGAACCACCAGCGTTTATCCCGCTCGCCGCGACCGGCCGACAACGATGCTCATCACGGGCGCGACGCTGGCCGACGGCCGGGTGCGAGACGTGCGTATCGGCGACGACGGACGGATCGACGCGGTCGCCGAGGGGCTCGGCGCCGACGGCGGCGAGCGCGTCCTCGAAGCCCGCGGGAGGCACCTCCTGCCGGGCGCTGTCGATGTCCACGTCCACTTCCGGGAGCCCGGCGGGGGGCACAAGGAGACGTGGACCTCCGGGTCCGAGAGCGCGGCCGCCGGCGGGGTCACGACCGTCGTCGACCAGCCGAACACCTCGCCCCCGACGGTCGACGGCGCGGCGTTCGACGAGAAGGCCGCGCTCGCGGCCGACTCGCTCGTCGACTACGGGATCAACGGCGGCGTGACCCCCGACTGGGACCCCGAGGAGCTGTTCGATCGGCGCCTCTTCGCGCTCGGCGAGGTGTTCCTCGCGGACTCGACCGGCGACATGGGGATCGACGCCGACCTGTTCGCCGACGCGCTTGACGAGGCGAGCGCCCGCGACGTGCCGGTCACGGTCCACGCCGAGGACGCGACGCTGTTCGACGACGGCGCGCTCAACGGCGACCTCGGCGGGGTCGGCACGGCCGCGACCGCCAACGCGTGGTCCGCCTATCGGACGGCCGACGCCGAGGTCGCCGCGGTCGAGCGCGCGCTCGCGACGGCCGCGGAGCGCGACGCCCAGCTCCACGTCGCGCACACCTCGACGCCGGAGGCGGTCGACGCGGTGACGGAGGCCCGCGAGGGCGGGTCTGGAGCCGACGAGGACGGGGGCGACGCCGACACCGCACTGGTCACCTGCGAGGTGACGCCGCACCACCTCTACCTCTCCCGCGAGCGGGCGCGGTCGCTCGGCACGTTCGGGCGGATGAACCCGCCCCTCCGGTCGGAAGAGCGCCGCGAGGCACTGTTCGCCCGGCTCGCCGCGGGCGACGTCGACGTGGTCGCGACTGACCACGCGCCTCACACGGTCGAGGAGAAGCGGCGGGGACTCGTCGACGCGCCGAGCGGCGTGCCGGGCGTGGAGACGCTGTACCCCCTGCTCCTGGAGTCGGCGCGGACGGGCGAACTGTCGCTCGAACGCGTCCGGAACGTGGTCGCCGCGAACCCGGCCGAGATATTCGGCCTCGACCGGAAGGGGCGGGTCGCGGCGGGGCGCGACGCCGACCTCGTCCTCGTCGACATCGCCGACCCCCGCGAGATCGAGGCCGCCGCGCTCCACAGCGCCCCCGCGTGGACCCCATTCGAGGGGCTCCGCGGGGTCTTCCCCGAGGTGACGCTCGTCCGCGGCGAGGTCGTCTACGAACGCGACCCGGCGACGGGGGCGGCGTCGTTCGGCGAGCCCGTCGGGCGGAACGTCAGGGAGTCGTAATCGCGGGGAATCGAAGGGAATCGCGGAGCGCTGTGCGGAAACGGCGCGTCCGGGCGATCGACGGCCGAGACGCCGAAATCGGCCGCGACGGCGGATCGGGGGCGGCGGAACGCATATGCCGTTGCTCGCCTTAGCCGGTGTATATCGATGACCACGGGGAGCATTCGCACGGTCGCCTCGGGGCGGGAGCCCGACCCGGACGAGGTCGGCCGGACATGACCGACCCCGGAGAGTCCGGGCCGGTCGGGACGGGTCCCGCGGGGTCGGCCGACGCGGAATCGAGCGACGCCGAGGCCGCGGGAGCGACGACCGGGGCCGGCGCGGGGAGCGGACCGGAGACCCCCGCGGACGTCGCCACGCTCGCGGACCGCATCGTCGAGGAGGTCGAGGACGTGATCGTCGGCAAGCGAGACGCGGTCGAACACGTCCTCGTCACCGTGCTAGCGCGCGGCCACCTGCTCGTGGAGGACGTGCCGGGCGTCGGGAAGACGACGCTCGCGAAGTCGGTCGCGCGCTCGATCGACGGCTCGTTCAAGCGCGTCCAGTTCACCCCCGACCTCCTTCCCTCCGACGTCACCGGCGTCAACGTGTTCAACCGCCGCACCGACGAGTTCGACTTCCAGCCCGGTCCGGTGTTCGCGAACGTCGTGCTGGGCGACGAGATCAACCGCGCCCCGCCGAAGACGCAGTCGGCGCTCTTGGAGGCGATGGAGGAGAACCAGGTGACGACCGACGGGACCACCCGCGAGCTGCCGGACCCGTTCTGCGTGATCGCGACCCAGAACGACGTGGAGCCGGGACAGACGTACGAGCTTCCGGTCGCGGAGGTCGACCGGTTCACGAAGAAGATCCGGCTCGGCTACCCGGACACCGAGGAGGAGGCCGCGATCCTCGGGCGGCTCACCGGCGACCACCCGGTCGACTCGGTCGAGCCGGTCGCGACGATCGCGGACGTGCGGGCGGCCCGCCGGGTCGTCGGCGAGGTCGAGGCCTCGGAGGCGGTCCGGGAGTACGTGGCCCGGCTCGCGGTGTTCACCCGGCGGAACGCGAAGCTCGGGGCGAGCCCGCGCGGGAGCCTCGCGCTGATCCGCGCGTCGCAGGCCCGCGCCGCGCTCAACGGCCGCGGGTACGTGATCCCGGACGACGTTCAGACCGAGGCGCCGACGGTGCTCTCGCATCGGGTCCGGACCGAGTCGGGCGGGACCGACGGCGCGGACGTCGTCAGCGACGCGCTCGACCGGATTCGCGTGGAGTGACCCGCCCATGACGCCCCCCTCGCGCCGATGACGCCAGCGCTCACCCGACGAGGGCGCGTCGCCGGCGTCGTCGGCCTCGTCGCAGCCGCCAGCGCGTTCGCAGCAGGCGGCCGCGCCTTAGACGCGATCGTGATCCCGGTCGCCATCGCGCTCGCGGCCGGCTACGTCCAAGTGTTGCGGGTCGACGTGCCCGCGGTCCGCCACGTGGCGCCCGCCGACGGATTCGTCGGGGAGACGCGGGAGGTCCGCCTGGAGTTCGGACCCGACGCGGTCGGGGGCGGCGACGCCTCCCCGTCGTTCCTCGCCGACGTGTCTGTCCGGGTAGACGAGGGGCTCGACGGGCCGACGGCGCCGATCCGAGCGTCCGTCGGCACTGAGCCGGTGTCGTACCGCGTGACGTACCGCGAGCGCGGCGAGCGGACCCTCGGACCGATCGACCTCACCGTGACCGACGTGTTCGGCCTCTTCGAGCGCGAACTGGTCGTCGACGAGACCGACGCCGTGACGGTGTACCCGCCCCGCGACCCGATGCCGACGCGGTTCCGGCGGGCGCTGTACGCGGCCGACGCGGTCGACGTGAGCCGGCAACGGGAGGAGTTCGACCGGCTCCGCGAGTACACCCGTGGCGACGCGGTCCGCGACGTCCACTGGGCGACGACCGCCAAGCGAGACGAGATCGTCGTCAAGGAGTTCGCGGCCGAGACCGCGCGGAACCGGGTGACGATCGCGGGCGGGACAGACGTCGGCAGCGGGAAGGAACGACCGGTGTTCGCCGGTATCGACCACGGCGACACCGACCGGGCCGCGAGCGCGGTCGCGGCCGACGAGCTCGCCCGGGCGGCGGTGAGTCTCGCGCTGGCGCTGCTCGACGACGGGGTCCCGGTCGACGTGCGGCTCCCCGGCGGTCGCGTCTCGGCGGCACCGGGCGGCCGCGGTCGACGCGAGGTGCTGGAGCTGGCGGCGGTGACCGGCCCGGGAGCTGTGGCCGACGACGAGGCCGACGTGACGGTCGTCGCCGGGGCGGACGGCGCCCGGTTCCGCACGGGCGACCGGGCGGTCTCCTTCGCGGACCTGCGCCGCGAGGCCGAGGAGGAGGGCACGCCGACCGGAGCCCACGGCCCGCGCCGAGCCGAGAGCGCGGCGGACCCCGGGGAGGTGGCGTCGCCGACGACCGCGGGGTCGGCGGCGCGGTCGTCAGCGCGGCGTACCTCGCCGTGTTCTTCCAAATAACGAACGTCGTCGGCGGGACGGGACGGACCGCCGGCGTCGTCGCGCTCGCCGGCCTCGGCGGCGTCGCGCTGGCGCGGGCCGTCGGCGAGCGGACCGCGCTGTGGCTGGCCGGCCTCCTCCTCGCCGCGGGGCTCGCCGCCTACGTCCTCGCGATCCCCGAGAGCCGGCGAGCGCTGTTCACGGCGCGGAGCGTCACCTTGGACCTCCTCGCGCTGTCGACCGGGCTCTCCGTGTTGCGGCTGGCGCTCGCGGACGTCTGGGTGCTCGCGGTGGCGCCGGTGCCGACGTTCCTCGTCGGCTACTTCGTCGGGCGCGGGCGACACGTCGCGGCCGCGTCGGTCGCGGGAGGGACGCTCGGCTTCCTCGTGTTGACCGGCGACGCCGAGACGGGAGCCGCGGTCGCCGGGGTCGTCGGCCTGGCGCTCGCCGTCGGCCTCGCGACGCTCTCGACGCCGAGCCGGCGCCGCGGCCACGCGGGGACGTTCGCCGTGGTGGTCGCCGCGATGGTCGTCGCGAGCGCGACCGTCACCGTGATCCCGGCGGGGGCGGCGGCCCCGCTGGGGCTCGACCGCGGGACGACGACGTTAGAGTCGAGCCTGAGCGGCGACGACGAGCTGGACGTCGTCGGATCGACGCGGCTCTCGCCGGAGGTGCGGTACACGATCGAGAGCCCGGTCGAGCGGAACTGGCACACCGGCGCGTACGACACCTACACCGGCGATGGGTGGGTGCGGAGCGGCGAGCGGTCAGCGGTCAACGGCTCGCTGTCGGGTCCGCCGGGCGCGAGCGACCTCGTCGAGACGCGGATCACCTCGGAGACCGAGTCGACCGCGCTGCCGGCGCCGTGGAAGCCGGTCTCGGCTCTGGGCGGCGGCGCGGTCGAGGTCGACGAGCGGGGGAGCCTCCGGCTCGCGGAGCCGCTCGAACCGGGCGACGGGGCGGTCGTCCGGAGCCGCGTGCTCGACGCAGACCCCGCGGCGCTCCGGAACGCCAGCGACGACTACCCGACGGCCATCGAGGAGCGGTACACGCAGCTGCCCGAGAGCACGCCCGGGCGGGTCGGCGACCGAACGGAGGAGATCGTCGCTGTCGCGGGCGCGGAGTCGCCGTACGAGCAGGCGGCCGCGGTCGAGGCGTACCTCCGCTCGGAGTACGAGTACACGCTGACCGTCGAGGAGCCCGAGGGGGACGTGGCGGACGCGTTCCTCTTCGAGATGGACGCCGGGTACTGCGTGTACTTCGCGACGACGATGGCGGCGATGCTCCGGTCGCAGGGGATCCCGACGCGCTTCGAGACCGGCTACACCCCGGGCCAGCGGGTGGGCGACGACGAGTACGTCGTCCGGGGACAGAACGCCCACGCGTGGGTGTCGATCTACGTGCCGGACCACGGCTGGGTGGCGTTCGACCCGACCCCGTCCGGGCCGCGCGACGAGACGCGGGCGACCCGGCTCGCGGAGGCGCGCGCCGACGGGACGGAGAACGTCGACACGGACGCGTCCGTCCCGGACCGGACGCCGGACCCCGAACCGAACCAGACCGACGCGGAGACGACCGACGACGCGCCGAGCGGGGGGACGAACGACTCGACGGTCGGGAACGCGAGCGGCGGCGGCGCGGTCGGTCCCACCGACATCGCGCGGCTCGACGGGACCCGGACCGGAACCATTCCGGCGGCGGCCACGCGGTCGGCGAGGGGATCCGAGGCGGACGGGAGCGACGGCGGCCCGCTCGGGTCGCTCCCCGACCCGGAGACCGCGCTCTACTGGCTGCTCGTCGCGGGGCTCGGCGTCGCGGGGGTCCGCCGGACGGGACTCGCGGGACGAGTTCACCGTCGGATTCGTCCGGCGCTCCCGCGGCGGCGGCGCGATCCGAGGGCGGACGCCGAGCGCGCGTTCGGGGACCTCGAACGGCTGTTGGCCGGGCGCTACCGCGAGCGGCGCCCGGGGGAGACGCCGCGGAGCTACGTCGACGCGGTCCGGACGCTCGGCGCGGACGAGCGCGTCGAGACCGTCGCCGCCGCGTACGAGCGCGCCGCGTACGCCGGGTCGGTGACGCGCGCCGAGGCCGACGAGGCCCGGCGGGCCGTGCGCCGGCTCGCGCTCGAACGGCTGCCGCTCGTCGGGCGGTTCGTCCGCTGAACGGGGGGCTTCCCGACACTATTTAATATGGGCATCCTGTAGACTCAGGCTGTAATGTCGGAAGTCTGCTCGACGTGCGGACTGCCCCAGGAACTCTGCGTCTGCGAGGACGTCGCGAAGGAGTCCCAGCAGATCAGCATCCGCATCGACGAGCGCAGGTACGGTAAGGAGGTAACGGTCATCGAAGGATTCGACCCCAAGGACGTGGACCTGAGCTCCCTCTCGTCGGATCTCAAGTCGAAGTTCGCCTGCGGGGGCACCGTCGAGGACGGCGCCATCGAACTCCAGGGGAACCACTCGGGTCGCGTGGAGGACTTCCTCCGCGACAAGGGCTTCAACGTCGCGTGACCGTCACCTGACCGTCCGCCGTCGAGCGTCGGTTCGAACCGAAGCGGTTCCGGGTTTGGTTTTTAAGTAGCCCGCGTCCGCGAGCGGCGGCTCCGTCCGTCTCGGGCGACCGACGCGGTTCGTGTCATCCCCCTCGCGCGACCGTTGCGACCCGTCCGCTCGCCTCAGGCGATCACGACCGCCCGACCGACGACGAACGCCGCCGCCGCGAGGAACGTCCCGTACTTAAATCGGCGCTGCGCGGCGGCGGGGTCGGCGAAGCTCTCGTAGGTCGCGTACAGCATCAC
>NZ_NEWI01000097.1:0-11181 GCF_002135005.1 Halorubrum sp. SD612
ACGAGGGGCACCGGTGTTACGACGGCCGGACCTGGCGGCTCGGCCGGATGTACGAGACCGCGAAGGAGCTGGGGATCGACACCGTTTGCGGCGGGACGAACGCGGACGACCCCGGCGAGGGGCACCGACCGGGGCTCCGCGCGGTCGAGGAGCTCGACGTGTTCTCGCCGCTGCTCGACGCCGGGATCACGAAGGCGGAGGTCCGCGCGATCGCCGAGTCTCGCGACCTCTCCGTGGCCGACAAGCCCTCGATGGCGTGTCTCTCCTCGCGGATCCCGACCGGGCTGGAGGTCACCGAGGAGCGGCTGACCCGCGTCGAGAAGGCGGAGCGGGTGCTCCGCGAGTGGGGCTTCGAGGGGTTCCGGGTTCGCGACCACGACGGCCTCGCACGCGTCGAGATCGCCCCCGACGAACTGGAGCGGGCGCTCGACCCGGCCTTCGCCGACGCCGTCCACGAACACCTCACCGACCTCGGCTTCGAGTACGTCACCCTCGACATGGCCGGCTACCGAACCGGGAGCGTGAGTCCGGGCGGCGAGGAGGTGGGCGACGGGGATGCGGGCGACGAGAACTCCGACAACGCGAACGGAGAGCCCGCCGGGAGCGACGCGGCGGACGACGGCGCCGACCTCGGGCGGCGGTACCCGCGCTGAGGCGCCGGCGACCGCCGAGAGCGGCACCGCGCCGGAATGAGGGCGGCGTTATCACCGGAGAGAACCCGGTGGGAACGCTTATAACCCGTGTTACTAAATCGACACCTATGCGGGAGGCACAGACGCTGGCGGTGATCGCCGGCGGCGTCGGGGGGGCCGTCGGGGCGTTCGTGGGCGTCGCGATCGGCGGCTCGGCGCTCTCGGTGACGATGACCACCCTCGGGGTCGCCACCGTGGTCGGCGTCGGCGTCATCGCAAGCGCGGTCATCGCCGGCGACGTGGAGTTCCTCGCCGACGCTGACGGCGAGTGAGGAGGGCGGCGCGAGCCGCTGCGACGCGGCCGAAAGGGGCCGGGCGGGCGCGAGTTCGGAGTACCGTTCAAATACGAGTTTCACGTAAACGGACGCGATGGCCGCTGCGGCGTCGTTCTGGGAGGAGTGCGACCGATACCACGAGCTCGCGGAGCGGTTCCAGCGCGGCATCGAGATCACCCACCCCGATCGGCTCACCGGGCGGAGCGGCTACTGCAGCGAGTGCGGCTGCGCCTGGTGCGCCGAGGAGGTCAGGTACTTCGAGTACCGCGGCGAGCGGCTGTGAGCGGGCCGTGTCCGAGAGGCGCTCCCCCGGTGAAAATCGGGGGCGACCGCGCGCTTCAAGGCCCCGCCGCGACGAACGGACGCCATGAGTCTCATCGCGTTCGACTTCGACGGGACGCTCTCCGACTCCGAGATGACGGTCCTGCTCGCGGAGCGGGCGGGCGTCGCCGACGAGGTCGCCGAGATCACCGAGCGGGCGATGAACGACGAACTCAGCTACGCCGAGAGCCTCTACCGGCGCGCGGAGCTGCTGGAAGCCCTTCCCGAGGCGGAGGTCGAGGACGCGTTCGACGCGGTGCGGATCCGGCCCGGCGCCGCGCGTCTCATCGAGCGCCTCCGCGACGAGGGGCACCACGTCGCCGTCCTCACCGGGGGGTTCGAGCGCGGCGTCGAGGCAGCGCTCGCTCGCGAGGGGGTCGCCGTCGACACGATCGTCGCCAACCGACTGCCGACCGGACCGGACGGCGCCCTCACCGGCGAGGCGGAGGGACCGCTGATCGAGGGGACGAAGGACGACGCGCTCGCCGACCTCGCGGCCGAGGTCGGCGTCCCGATGCGCGAGACGGTGGCGGTCGGCGACGGCGCGAACGACCTCCCGATGCTGGAGGTCGCGGGCCTGGCGGTCGGCTTCGTCCCGAAGTCCGCGGTGCGGCCGGTCTGTGATTCGGTCGTCGCCTCCATGTACCGGCTGGGGAAGGTGCTGGAGGCGCACGGCGTCCTCGCGGCCGGGGACTGATCACCGAACCGGTTCGGGCCGGCGATACCTGACCACGTTGGGCTGAAGGGTTAAACAGAAACGGGGGCGATATGTTGGCATGAGCGTCTTCGCCGGGGTGGTCCGATGCTACCGACGCTGACGTATCTCCAGTTTCACCTCGTCTTCAGTCTCCCCGTGCTGGCGCTGCTGTGGTACCTCGCCCCGCGGTACGAGGCGACGCGGCAGCGCCGGGCGGTCGGTGGGATCGCGATCCTCGTCGCCATCGCGTACGCCTACACCACCCCGTGGATCAGCTACATGATCCGCCGGGGCGCCTGGGGGTACGCGGACGGCGCCGTCGTCGCGCGGGCGCTCTCGATCCCGCTCGGCGAGTACCTGTTCTTCGCGATCCAGACGATCGTGGTCGCGTTCGCGCTCCACCGGATCGGTTTCGATCCGACGTTCCGCGAGGGCGACTTCGACCGCGTGCCCCGGGCCGCCGGCGTCCTCGTCGGCCTCGCGATGGTCCCGATCGGGCTGGGGCTCGCGTGGCTCGACCCGTCGTTCCTGTACCTCGGCGGGCTGATCGCGTGGGTCGGGCCCGTCCTCGCGCTCCAGTGGGGCGTCGGCGGCGGCTACCTCGCGCGCACGCCGCGGCTGTGGATCACGGCGACGCTCGCCCCGGCGGCGTACTTCTGGGTCGCCGACCGGATCGCGATCGGCATGGGGACGTGGTACCTCTCGCCGGAGTTGACGACCGGGATTGCGGTCCTCGGCCTCCCGATCGAAGAGATGCTGTTCTTCGTCGCCGCGGGAGTGATGACGATCAACGGCCTCGTCTTGTTCGAGTGGGTGCTCGACTGGAACGACCGCCGCGGGGCGGCGGCGGACGCTGTCGCCGGCGCCGGGTCGGAGCCCGAGCGGGACGTTCGCGGCCCCGAGTCCCCGGCCGACCCGGACCCGGACGTAGTCGATGACTGAGGCGTCGGAGGCGTCGCGGAGCGCGGCGGACGCCCGGTCCGTCGCGACCGCGGGACGCGGGGCCGACGAGAGCGTCGGCGACGGGCGCGACGCCGACCCGGCGGCCGAGCGGGTCGACCGGTGGTTCGCGCGACGTCCGGCGCTGGTGCTGGCGGCGCTGTTGCCGGTCGGCGCCGCGACCCCCCTGTTTCCGGTCGAACTCGGCGTCGCGACGTTCGCGCTCGGCACCCTCGCCGTCGGGATGGCGCACGGCGCAGTGGACCACCTCGTCCCCCTACGGGCCGCGCCGGGCGTGTCGCTCCGGCGGTCGATCGCGGTCGTCTCCGTCGGCTACGCGGTCCTCGGCGGGGCGGTCGTCGCAGCGTTCTTCGCCGCGCCCGTCGCCGCGTTCGTCGGGTTCATCGCGCTCACGTGGCTCCACTGGGGGCAGGGCGACGTGGCGACGCTCGCGATCGCGGGCGTCGACCACCTCCCCACCTCGGCCGAGCGCTGGCTGGCGCTTATTGTCCGCGGCGGCCTCCCGATGGGCGTCCCGCTCCTCGCGCACCCCGAGGAGTACCGGCTGGTGGCCGAGTGGATCGTCGGCCTGTTCCTCGTCGACGGGGGCGCGGCCGCGACGGCCGTCGACCCCCTGTTCGCGCCCGCGGTCCGCGCCGGGGTCGGCGTCGGGATGGCGGCCGCGACGCTGGCGTCGGTCGGGCTCGGCTACCGGCGGGTTCGGGGCGGGCGCGACGCCGGCGGCTGGCGCCGCGACGCCGGCGAGCTGGCCGTGCTGTGGGCGTGGTTCCTGCTCGCCGCGCCGGTGTTCGCGATCGGGGTGTACTTCGCGCTGTGGCACGCGCTCCGGCACGTCGGCCGGCTCGTCCTCGTCGACCCAGCGGCGGCGAGCGCGGCGTCGGCCGGCGACGCGGTCGGCGCGCTCGCCCGCTTCGGGCGCGACGCGGCGCCGCTCACGCTCGGCGGGTTCCTCGTGGTCGGCGCGGTCGGCGTCTCGGTCCCCGCGGGCGTGGCGGCGCCCGGCGACCTGCTCGCCGTGTCGCTCGTCGCCATCGCCGCCATGACGCTCCCGCACGTCGTCGTCGTGGCGTGGCTCGACCGGCGGGAGGGAGTCTGGCGGCCGGGCGCCGGGACCTGATCGGCGCCGACCGGAGGCGGCCGGTGCCGGCACCGCACCGCTCTTGGTCGGCGACGGCGTCCGTCCGGTAGATGGGCGAGATCGCGATCCGCGAGCCGCGACCGAGCGACGCCGAGCCGCTGGAGGCGCTCATCACCTCTCATTTCACCGAGGGGAGCTCCTACGGCGTGGACCTCGGGATCGACGACCCGACGTACCACGTGCTGGTCGCGGTCGAGGGGGACGCCGTCGAGTCGGCGGGGGACGCGGTTGACGGCGAGAGTGACCGAACCGACGCGGTCGACGGCGAGGGCGACCGGGACGGCGCGATCCTCGGCGTCATGGCGCTCCGCGAGTTCACCGATCCGACCGCCGTCGCCGACGAGATGTACTTCTTCGACGACCCCGACCTGCTGCCCGCCGCGGAGCGGTACGGCCACCTCGAAATGGGGTACGTCAGGGAGGGCGCGACGGGTCGGGGGATCGGCAGCCGGCTGCTCGGTCGCCTCCACGAGGCCGGCGCGGAGCGGGGCGTCGACCTGTTCCTCGCGGACTCGTGGTACCACGGCGGCGACGACTCCCCGGAGAAGCTGTTCGACGCGCACGGCTACGAGACGATCCACCGCGACCCGATCGAGCGCCCCGCGGCGGAGTGCCCGAAGTGCGAGGAGACGTGTACCTGCGAGGGCGTGCTCGCCGTGCGGCGCGTCGCGGGCGACGCGACCGACGCGGAGGCGAGCCGGTCGTGAACCACGACCGCGTCCACGCCAGGGAACCGTCGCACCACGTCGACCAGTGGTCGGTCGGCGTCGTCGAATCGATCGGCGAGCGCGACGGCCACTGCGTCGTGACGGTGCGGCCGATCGTGCCGGAGAGAGAGGCGGGAGGAGATGAAGCGGTGGCAGACGGGGACCGCGGCGAGCCCGTCGAGTTGACGCTCACGCTCGCCGTACGGGACCTGTTCGTGAGCCGGCTCCCGATCGACGACGGCGAGTCGCCGGTCGGCGAGCGCGTCTGGTACCGGGAGCGGGGCGGGTGAAGGAGGGACGAGCGGAGCGGGCCGTCGCTACTCTAGCTGGTGGTAGTCCAGCTCGTGGCCCTCGTCGAGGGCGGCCTGGACGGCGTCGCTCGGCTGATCGACCGGTTCGGTGCGGAGCGTCATGCCGCCGACGTCGGCCGCGTCGAAGTAGACGTTGCGACGCCAGTCGGGGTCGGTGTCGGGGTGGTCGGTGCGGTAGTGCGCGCCGCGCGACTCCTCGCGTTCGAGCGCGCCGCGGAGGACCGCCTCGGCGGCGACAAGCATGAAGCCGGCGTCGACGGCGAGCTCGAACGACTCGCTGGTGACCGGCCCGACGCGCATGTCCGCGGCGCGGTCGCGGACGGCGGCGAGGCGGTCGAGCCCCTCACGGAGCGACGACTCGTCGCGGAGGATGCCCGCGTGCTCCCACATCAGCTCGCGGAGGTCTGCGAGCACCGCGTCGACCTCGTTGGCGCCGTCGTTGTCCGCCATCGCGCGCAGGTCGCGGAGGTGCGGCTCGACGGTCTCCTCGCGGAGGGCGTCGGGCACCTCACCCGGGCCGTCGACGCGGTCGGCGATCCGCTCGCCCGCGACGACGCCGTACGCGACCGTCTCGGCCAGCGAGTTGCCGCCGAGGCGGTTCGCGCCGTGAACGCCCGCCATCGTCTCCCCGATGGCGAAGAGGCCGTCAACGTCGGTCTCGCCGTGATCGTCGACGGCGACGCCGCCCATCCCGTAGTGGGAGGTCGGCGCGACCTCGACGGGCTCCTCGGCCATGTCCACGCCGAGGTCTTGGAACCGCTCGTACATTCTGGGGAGCCGCTCCTCGATGAAGTCGGCGTCGCGGTGAGAGATGTCGAGGTAGACGCCGCCGTGCTCCGTGCCGCGCCCCTCGCCGATCTCGCGGGCGATGGCGCGGGCGACCACGTCGCGGGCGTCGAGCTCCATCTGGTCCGGAGAGTAGCGCTCCATGAACCGCTCGCCCTCGGCGTTGAACAGGCGGCCCCCCTCGCCGCGGACGGCCTCGGTCACGAGGCGGCCGCTCCACGGCGCCCACTCGGGGTCGGCCTCGTCGACGGCCATCCCCGTCGGGTGGAACTGCATGAACTCCATGTCCATCAGCGACGTGCCGGCGTCGAAGGCCAGCGCCGCGCCGTCGCCGTTGTTCTCGTCGTCGCGGGAGGTGTGCCGGTTGTAGATCGCCGCGTGGCCGCCGGCGGCGAGAACGACGGTGCCCGCGTTGAACAGTACGAACTCGCCGTCATCCATGTCGAAGCCGACCGCACCGTGGACGGCCCCGCCGTCGGAGACCAGCTTCGTGATCATCACGTTCTCGCGGTAGGGGACCGACAGCGCCTGCGCGCGGTCGACGAGCGTGTTCAGCAGCGACTCGCCGGTGTGGTCGCCGGCGAAGGCGGTCCGGCGGAACGACTGCGCGCCGAAGAACCGCTGGTCGATCGCGCCGTCGTTGGTGCGGGAGTACGCCATCCCCCAGTCGTCGAGCTCGCGGAGCCGCTCGGGCATCTGCGCGGTCACTGTCTCGACCTTCCCGGGATCGTTGATCAGGTGGCCCTCGTTGAGGGTGTCCGCCGCGTGGATCGCGGGCGAGTCCTCGGGGTCGTGGGTCCCGAGCGCGCCGTTGATCCCGCCCCGAGCCCACGTGGTGTGGGCGTCGCCGTGTCCGCGCTTCCCGAGGACGAGCACGTCGTCGACGCCGCGCTCGGCGAGTTCGATCGCCGCGCGCGCGCCGGCGGCGCCGGCGCCCACGACCAGGACGGACACGTCCTCTCGCGCGTACTCGACCGGCTCGTCAGTCGGGGCTCGTTCGTCCATGTTCGAACGGAGGGTCCGGAGACGGGTAAGCTTCACGCGCGTGTGCGTGCGCGCGAGAAGGCGGCGCGAACACACGACCGAGGACGGTCGGCGCGTCCCCTATCGCTCCGCGTCCCAGCCGGGCGTGCCGGGCGCGCCGGCGTCGTCCTCGACGGCGCGGGCGAGGCGGTCGCGCGCGTCGCGGTCGAGGCCGACCCGCTCGTCGTCGGCGCCGGCGCGCTCCGTCCACTCGCGGATCGCGGACCCGACCCACGAGTCGGCCTCGCGGGCGTCGTCCCGAGCCTCGGCCATGCGGTCGCGCGTCACCGACAGCGATCCGGGGCGAGAGCCGACGGCAGCGCCGGCGAAGCGGGCGCGGTCGTCGGCGGTCGCCCCGCCGTCGCGGAGCCGGGCGACGACGCCGTCGAGGTCCTCCGGGTCGGGGTACGCGAACACCGTCGCGCCGAGCGCCTGCGGGCCGAACGCGGGCGCCGGGAGGTCGTCGGCCGGCTCGTCGTCGAGGAGCCGGTCCCCGCCCCCGGCGGCCTCGACGCGCTCGCACTCGGTCTCGGCGTCGAGTTCGAGGTTGTGACCCGGGTAGCTCGAACAGGTGCGCGGGTAGCGGTCGTCGCCGTGGATCCGGCACTGGAGCGTCGTCGGGTCGAGGAAGGCGCAGGCGCCGAGCCAGCGCGGCTCGTCGGTCCCGATCGGTGCGACCGGCTTGGGGGGCTTCCGGAGGCCGACGACGAAGACGGGGCGGCCGTCGATCGCGGCGAGGTCGGTCCCGTCGATCCGAACGCGCTCGTCGCGCTCGGCCGGCTCGAACAGTCGGGGGACCAGGGTGTCGGCTAGGCCGTCGTCGACGATGCCTACGACCTCGTCGCGGGTGAGCGGGACGAGGTCGTAGGTGTCGTCGAGCGGGGGACGAGGCCCGGTGCGGTCTGAGCCCGCCGCGGCCGGATCGAGCGGACGCCAGTCGACGCAGCAGCCGGCACAGCCCTCACAGCGGAGTTCCATACGGCCCTGCCAACGGTTCGCAGTGTGATAAGTTGTCGGCGGAACGCGAACCGGACGTGAACCAAGTCCGGACGGGACGCGAACCGGGCGCGTCCCGGACCCGGACCGTTTTGCCGACCCCGGCCGAACGTCGTCACGAGATGGACTCGGAACGGTCGGAACTCGGGCGGCTCGCGGTCCGGATCGTCCGAGAACACGAGGCCGCGGCGGTGACGCCGGGGGTGGTCGTCCAGCGGCTGGCGGTCGAGTACGACCGCGAACACGAGTACAGCGAGGTGTTCGACCTGCTCCACGAGCTGGAAGAGACGGGCGAACTCGTATACCACAACGGGGAGTACAACGAGTTCGCCGCGCCCGAGTGACCCCGAGGGGACGCCGCCTCAGAGCTCGCCCTTCGTGCTTGGCGTGTCGCTGCGGCGCTCGTCGAGCCGGGTGGCGTCGTCGAGCGCGCGCGCCAGCGCCTTGAACAGCGCCTCGACCTCGTGGTGGGCGTTGTCGCCGCGCTCGACCGCGGCGTGGAGCGTCAGCCCGGCGTTGTGGGCTACGGAGAGCGCGAAGTGGTCGGCCATGACGCTGGTGAACTCCCCGACAGACTCCTGTGAGAACTCTCCGGAGAACTCGTAGTACGGCCGCCCCGCCACGTCGACGACGACGCTCGCGACCGCCTCGTCGAGCGGGACGCGGCGGTCGGCGTACCGCCGGATGCCGCGCTTGTCGCCGAGCGCCTCGTCGAACGCCTCGCCGAGGCAGATCGCCACGTCCTCGACGGTGTGGTGGTCGTCGATGTCGAGGTCGCCGTCGCAGCGGACCGTGAGGTCGAACAAGCCGTGCTTCGCGAACGATTCGAGCATGTGGTCGTAGAAGCCGACCCCCGTGTCGACCTCGCTGTCGCCGTCGCCGTCGATAGCGAGGGTGAGTTCGATGGTCGTCTCGCTCGTCTCGCGGGTGACGGCCGCGGTCCGGTCGTAGTCGCTCATACCGGCCCGTCGCGGGGGATTCGTAAGTCGGTTGCGGGTGTGGCGGGGTTCCGGATCCGCGAGAGAGGAGCGGACGTGGTGCGGGAGTCGAAGGAATGGTTATAAACGGGGGTGCGGTGGCGCGTGCCTGCGAGCGGTCGCCACCGGCGGCCGCGAGGCAGCGCGCGCGAGGGACGCGGCGACCGGAGCGAAGCGGAGGGAGCCGCGAGGCTGGGGAGGTGTGAGGCGCGGTTGCGGTGCGGTCGGGTGGGAGTCAAAGGGGCAGCCGCGAGGACGAAGCACGACGACGTAAGCACTAGAGCGAGGGAGCGAACGGAGTGAGCGACCGAGTGAAGCGCGCAACGAGGCGCGAGAGTCCTCGCGGCTGGGGCTTTGGCGGTGTTCGCCGGCGATCCGCAGTCAGTTATTATAAGCAATCAACGGTAAATGCGAAGTCGATTTAAATCTCGTCCGCCGCGTCCTGCGCCTCGCGCAGCGTGAACTCGCCCTCGTATAACGCCGTCCCGACGACGACCGCGGCCGCGCCCGCCTCCTTCAGCGCGACCACGTCGTCGACCGCCGCCACGCCGCCGGAGGCGATCACCGGGATCTCGACCGCGTTGACCACGCTTGCGACCGCCTCGCGGTCGATCCCATCCAGCTGCCCCTCCACGTCGACGTTCGTGAAGAGGATCGCGCCGGCCCCCAGTTCCTCGTAGCGGGCGGCGGCCTCGGCGGGGTCGAGCCCGGTCCCCTCGGTCCAGCCAGAGACGACGACCTCGCCGTCCTTCGCGTCGAGGCTGACGACGACGCTCCCCGGGTGGGTCTCGTCGATCTCCGCGACGATATCCGGGGTCTCGACCGCCGCGGTCCCGAGGATGACGCGGTCGAGCCCCAAGTCGAGCAGCGCGCGCGCGCCCTCGGCGGCCCGGATGCCGCCGCCGAGCTGGAGGCCGACCGCGTCCGCGCCGTCGCCGCCGACCGCGTCCACGACCGACTCGAGCGCGCCGGCGTTGACGCGCTCGCCCTCGAACGCGCCGTCGAGATCGACGAGGTGGAGGGTTTCGGCCCCCGCCTCGACCCAGCGCTCGGCGGCCGCGACGGGGTCGCCGTAGCGCTTGCCCGTCCCGCGCTCGCCGCCGACCAGCTGGACGACCTCGCCGTCCTGTACGTCGACGGCGGGGATCACTTCGAACTCCGAGAAGTGGCTCATACGGGACTGAAGCCCTCGACGGCGATTAAACGGGTCGGTTCGAGGCGGAAGGAGGGCCGAGCGGGGGGCTTCGGGGGGCCGTCGGCTCACACCACCGAGATGAGCAACTGCGAGACGTCCTCGTCGTAGGCGGCGGGGTCGGTCGCGAGCGCCTCGGCGCTCTCGGCGCCGGCGAGCCGTCGCACAGCGCTCTCGGCGTCGATCGAGTCCGGCAGCGCCGCGTCGAAGGCGTCGAGAAGGGGATCGGTCGGATACGCGCCGCCGGCGACGATCACGTCGGTTCCGTCGTGCCAGACGCCGAGGCGGGCCCCGATGTCGAGGGGTCGATCGAGTCCCGCGGCGGTCCCGTCCGGGAGCGGGACCTCGCCGTCGAGCGCGTACTCGCCGGTCAGCCGCCACACGGTCGCCGTGTTGCCGGACCGGACGGTGGAGATCCCCTCGTCGGCGATTTCGACGTTCTCGATGCCGGCGCTCCGGAGCTGCCCGCGGAAGGCGTCGGTCGCGGCCGCCTCCACCTCGCGCATGATCCGCTCGCGGCCGATCTCGGCCGGGAGTCGGTCGACGGCGGGCCGGAGGTCGATCCGCGTCGCGAAGAAGACGACCGGCGACCCGGACCCGCCGAGCGTCTCGGCGAGCGCGTCCGCGACGGGCGCGTACTCGTAGATTCCCGTGTGTTCGAGCGCCCGGACGGTGACGGGACCGTACGACCGCTCGAACACCGTCCGCTCGAACTTGTCGGTCCGTCGCCAGTCGTCGATCCGGTCGCTCGTCACCTCGGGGGCCGGGACTGGCCCGTCGCGGGCGCCGAGACAGCCGGCGAGCCCGGCGACGCCGACCGCCGCGCCGCCCGCGAGCAGGCGGCGTCGGGTGGTCGTCTCGCGTGGGGGCGGCGTCGCCGCAGATCCGTTCGTCGGACGCTGCTTCATACGAATTCGACGGCCGCGACGGGCAAATCGGTGTCGCCCCGACCCGGATCCCTTATGTAACCACCGAGTACAACAACCGAGTGATGACCGACGACGAAAGCAGGACACGGCGGCGACGCGCTCGGCCACACACCCGACGGCGGTTCCTGACTGCGGCCGGGGCGGCGGGGGCCGTCGCGCTCGCCGGCTGTAGCGCGG
>NZ_NEWI01000098.1:0-10863 GCF_002135005.1 Halorubrum sp. SD612
GTCTATCACCGTCTCCTGCGTCTCGTCGACCTCGTCGCGGAGCTCGCTGATCTTCTTGTAGGTCCGCTCCGCGCGGTCGGCGAGCGTCTGGATCTTCTTGGCGGTGTCCCCGAATCCCATACCGAGGGGTCGGCCCGCCGATACGTGTGCCTTTCCGTTCGGTTCGCGCGCTTCCGGCCGCCCCGGTACCGCCGCCCGTCGCCCGGGAGCGCCCGCGCGCGACGGTGGACTTTTGCCCGACTCGTCCCTGAACACGGTATGAGTGTCGACCGGATCATCCTGACCAACGACGACGGCGTCGACGCCGCCGGACTCCGCGCGCTCTACGACGCGCTCGCCGAGGAGTACGCGGTCACCGTCGTCGCGCCGGCGGCCGACCAGTCGTCCGTCGGTCGGCTCCTCTCCGAGGACGTCGCCGTCGCGGACCACGAGCTGGGGTACGTCGTCGACGGTACCCCGGTCGACTGCGTCGTCGCGGGCCTGGACGAGCTCGTCCCGGACGCCGACGCGGTCGTCGCCGGCTGTAACGAGGGGGCGAACCTCGGCGCCTACACGCTCGGTCGGTCGGGGACCGTCTCCGCGGCGGTCGAGGCGTCGTTCTTCGGCGTGCCCGCGGTGGCGACCTCGATGTACGTGCCCGGGGGCGACGACTGGTGGAAACGCGAGTTCGAGGGGGCCGACTTCGCCCACGCCGCCCGGGCGACGCGGTTCCTCCTCGACGAGGGGGTCGAGGCGGGCGTGTTCGACCGCGCCGACTACCTCAACGTCAACGCGCCGATCGCGGACGCGGACCGCGCGCCGCTGCGGGTCACGACGCCCTCGACGTGGTACGGGATGCGCGCGGAGCGGAACGGCGACGGCCGCGTCGGGTTTTCCGACCCGATCTGGGGCCTGATGAACGACGGCGACGTGCCCGACCCGGTCGGGACCGACCGGCGGGCCGTCGTCGACGGCGAGGTGTCGGTCTCGCCGCTGTCGGTGCCCCACACCGCCGAACCGGACGCCGGCCTCGACGAGGTGATCGACGCCTACGAGGCCGCGGTTCGGTCGTGAAGGCGGTCCCGCGACGCCCTTACCCGGCGCGCGGGCCCCTGTGCCGCGCTACTCCCCGTCGCCGGTGCTGACGGTCACCTTCGCCTCGCTCAGCACGCGGTCGCCCATCTCGTAGCCCGGCTCGTACACCTCGTGGATGGCGCCCTCCGGCCGGTCGCTGTCGACGCGGAGCATCACCTGATGGCGCGCGGGGTCGACCTCCTCGCCCGGCTCGGGGTCGATCGCCTCGACCCCCTCCTCGGCGAGCACGTCGTCGAACTTCCCCAGCGTCGACTCGACGCCGGGCCGGAGGTCGCTCCCCTCGTCCTGGTCGAGCGCGCGAAGGAGATCGTTGCGAACGGGGGTGAGCCGCTCGACGAGCGCCTCGGAGGCGCGCTCGCGGATGTCCTCCTGCTTCCGCTTCGCGCGCTCCTTGTAGTTGCTGAAGTCCGCCTTCACGCGGGCGAGCTTGCTCGTCAGCTCCTCGACCTCCTCGTCGCGCTCGCGGAGCTCCTCGCGGGTCTCGGCGAGGTCCGCCTCCAGCGCCGCGACCTCCCGCGCGAGCGCCTCGTCGTGTTCGGCGACGGCCGCGGCGATCGCCTCGCCGTCGCGGCGGGCGTCGTCGGCCGATTCGTTGCCGCCCGGCTCGCCGCTCGCTCCCTCGGCGGCCGCCTCCGCCGTGCCGTTCGCTCTCGCCGCGTCGCCCTCGGCGTCGTCGGGGGACTCGACATCGACGGCGTCGTCGTCGCTCATACCCGATCGAAGTCGGTCGTCGGGGATAAGCGTTCAGAACCGCGCCGCGACGAGCCCGGGCCTCCGCTCGAGCGCTACCGCCGAGCCGACAGCGCGGTGACGACGCCGTTCGTCCAGCCGAACCCGTACTGGGGGTCGTACTCGCCCAGATCGGCCGTTTCACCCTCCGTGCGGACGTCGTACTTCTCCGCCATTCGCCCCGTCTCCTCGAAGGAGTTCCGCGCGAGGTCGACCCAGCGCCCCGCGATCTCGTCGGCCAAGTCGTCGTGGCCGTACCGGCGCAGCCCGGTGACCGCCATCCAGTGGAGGGGGGCCCAGCCGCTCGGCGCGTCCCACTGCTCGCCGGTCGCTTCGAGCGTCGTCACCAGTCCGCCGGGGCGGAGGAAGTCCCGGCGGAGCCGGTCCGCGACCGCCGCCGCCCGGTCGTCGGTCGCGGCGCCGGTGAAAAGCGGCGCGACGGCGGCCAGCGTGAGGCGGTCCGATTGGCGGTCGTCGACCCACGAATGGTCGACGTAGAACCCCGCGTCGGCGTCCCAGCAGTACCGGTTGATCGCCTCGCGACGGTCGGCGGCGAGGTCGGCGTACCGCTCGCCGGCCTCGGTCCGTCCGACACGGGGGAGCCACTCCGCGAGGGCGGACTCCATGCCGTAGAGGACGGCGTTGAGGTCGACCGGCACTAGGTCCGTGGTGCGGATCGTGGTGAGGTCGCCGTCGTCCGCGAGCCAGCGGGAGCTGAAGTCCCACCCGGACTCGCAGGCGGCCCGCACGTCCCGGAACAGCCCGGGCCGCTCGTCGACGGGGACGCGCTCGGCGAGCCGCCGGTCCTCGTGGTACGACTCCGGTCGCGGGCGTGCGCGGTCGTCCCAGTACCGGTTGAGGACCGTCCCGTCCGCGAGCCCGACGGCGCGGCGGTGGGCCGCCGGACCCTCCGCCTCGGCGACCCGACCGGAGCCGTTCATCCAGAACTCGTGTTCCGTTCGGAGCGCCTCCACGTGGGGAGCGACCGCGTCGAACCCCTCGACGCGCTCCAGCACGCGGAGCATCCGGTAGAACAGCGGGACCTGCGACCGGCTGTCGTAGTACGCTCGGTTCCCCAGCGGGACGAAGCCGAAGCGGTCCAGAAGCGACGCGATGTTCCCGACCATCCCGGCGATCAGGTCGGTTCGGTCGGCCGCCGCCAGCCCCTCGGCGGTGAAGTAGCTGTCCCAGTAGTACATCTCGCGGAAGCGGCCGCCCGGGACCACGTGCGGGTTCGGGAGGGGAACGAGCGTCGACCCCGCCGCGCCGGCGTCCTCGAACGTCCGGGTCAACGTCCCCCACAGCGAGGAGACGTGGTCCTCCATCGACCGCGACGCCGCGAGGTCCGGCGACGCCGCGACCGGCTCCGGCAGCCGGAAGTGGGCCTCGACGAACGACTCCAACTCGAAGTCGGGGCGGTCGCGTCCGGACAGGTACCGCTCGAACACGAGATCCGGGGAGACGCGCGGCTCGGCGTCGACGAACCGCTTGTCGTCGTCGTAGAGGTCCCGACGCTGGACGGTCCGAAAGAGCTCACCGGAGATCTGCGGAAAATCGGTGTAATCGAAGAGACCGGAACTCATCTTCCTCACGTAGTGAAAGGATTGCTAAGTAATTATTGAATTAGCCGGGAAGAGAACGGATAACCCACAGCTCCGGCCGTCCTCTTATCCATGGTCTATGATTAATTATAAGTGTAATAAATGACTACGGGCGGGTAGTTGATGACCCGCATTAGCATGCGATCGGTGAGCAAGTACTTCGACGGGGGTGACACGGTCGCCAACTACAAGCTGGACATGGAGGTTGACGACGGTGAGTTCGTGGTGTTCCTCGGGCCGTCCGGCTGCGGCAAGACGACCGCGCTCCGGATGATCGCGGGGCTGGAGGACCCCTCCGAGGGGGAGATATACTTCGACGACGACCGGGTCGACGGGACGCCGCCCGCCGATCGCAACGTCGCGATGGTGTTCCAGAACTACGCGCTGTACCCTCACATGACCGTCCGGGAGAACATCGAGTACCCGCTGAAGGTCAGGGGGGTCCCGCCGGAGGAACGCGACGAGCGGGTCGCGCAGGTCGCGGACCTGCTTCACATCGAAGACCAGATGGGGAGCGACCCGGGAGAGATCTCCGGGGGCCAGCGCCAGCGCACCTCGCTCGCGCGGGCGATCGTCCGCGAGCCGTCGGTGTTCCTCCTCGACGAGCCGCTCAGTAACCTCGACGCGAAGCTCCGCTTAGAGATGCGCTCCGAGCTCAAGCGGATTCAAAACGAGCTCGGGATCACGACCGTCTACGTCACGCACAACCAGGAGGAAGCGATGAGCATGGGCGACAAGATCGTCGTGCTGAACGACGGGACGATCCGGCAGGTCGCCGACCCCGAGGAGCTGTACCAGCGGCCGCGGACGACCTGGGTCGCGAAGTTCATCGGCTCGCCGCCGATGAACCTCTTCGAGGGGGAGAACCGCGACGGTCGCGTCCGGCTCGCCGAGGGCAACGCGCTCCCGATGCCGGCGGAGACGTCGTCGCAGACCGTCTCGGTCGGGGTCCGCCCCGAGGACATCGACGTGTCGACCGAGGCGCCCGACACGGACTGGACCGTGCCCGGCACGGTGAAGACGGTCGAACCGCTCGGGGAGTACGTGCTGGTCAACGTCGAGGTCGGCGGCTCCGTGGTGAACGTCAAGGTCCCGCACACCGACGCGACCGCGGGCGACCCGATCCACCTCACGTTCGACCCGACCGACGCGTACCTCTACGACGGGGACGGGGAGCTGGTGGCCTGATATCATGTCCGTCGAATCGTACCTCGAGGATCGGCTCGACCGCGACGTGGACGGGGAGAAGCTCACGGCGATCCTCGTATTCATGCTCCCCGGCCTCACGCTGTTCGGGATCTTCTCGGTCGGGCCGATGCTGTACTCGGCGGTCGGGAGCTTCTTCACCTGGGACGGGTTCACGATCGGGCAGTTCGCGGGATTCGAGACGTGGATCGCGACGCTCAACGACGACGCGATCATCAACTGGGACAACCTCCTCGCGCTGGAGTACCCGATGGGGGCGCTCCCGCAGAACATCATCTGGATGATCGTCCACGTGCCGCTCAGCACCTTCCTCGGGCTCGGTCTCGCGCTGCTGTTCGCCGACCTGCGCGGCCGGAGCGTCCTCCGGTCGATGGTGTTCCTCGCGTTCACGACGCCCACCGTCGTCATCGGACTCGTGCTGCTGTTCGTCTACGACCCGCAGGCGGGGATCTTCAACGAGCTGCTCCGGGTTATCGGGCTCGAAGGGCAGGTCCGCAACTGGACGCAGGAGCCGCAGATCGCGATCTACGCGCTCATCGCCGGCGGCGTCTGGGTCCAGACCGGGTTCAGCATGCTGCTGTACAGCTCCGCGCTCGCCGGGATCGACCCCGCGCTGCTGGAGTCCGCGCGCGTCGACGGCGCGGGGCGGTTCCGCCGGTTCAAGGACATCATCTGGCCGCTCGTCAAGCCCGTGACGGCGGTCGTCGTGATCATGAGCATGATCTGGGTGATCCGGATCTTCGCCATCGTCTACGCGGCCGGGGGGCCCTCCGGCGGTCCGGGCGGCGCGTTCTCCGTCCTCGGACTGGAGGTGTACCAGGCCGCGTTCTCGGTCCCGATCGAGTACAGCAAGGCGATGGTCGTCGCGCTCATCGAGCTGGTGATCGCGCTCCCGATGGCGTGGTACATCGCGTCCATGGACTAACCGACAATGACTGACACACACAACCCAGACGGCTCGACCGACACGCACCGCAGCGACGATCCGACCGACGGCGGGCGCGGGACCGGCTCCGACGGCGATCCGAAGACCGACGGCGGGCGCGTGTACCACGAGCCGCCGGAGACCGCGCCGCTCTCCGACAGAGGCCTCCTCGAACGCGCCCGCGCCGCGGTCCCGAGCGCGCCTCGGGCAGTGCGGTACGCGGTCGCTATCGGCGTCGCGCTGCTGTGGCTCGTCCCGCTCGTGGGGCTGTTCATGGCCTCCGTCCGCCCGCTGGACCAGATCATTCAGGGCTGGTGGACGCTGGAGGGGATGACGGTCACCTTCGAGAACTACGCCCGCGCGTGGACGTTCCAGTCCGGCCCGATGCGGCAGGCGATGTACAACACCGCGATCGTCACGATCCCGTCGGTGCTCGCCGTGACGCTGCTCGGGACGATGGTCGCGTACCCGTTCGCCCGCTTCGACTTCCCGCTGAAGAAGTGGCTGTTCTTCCTGCTCATCGTGGTCATGGCCGCGCCGCCGGAGTTAGTGGCGATGGGCAACTACAACACGCTGCGTACCACCGGCCTGTTCGACACGTACATGGGCCTCATCTTGGTCCACATCGGCTGGGGGATGGGCTGGGTCGTCATGTTCCTCCGGAACTTCCTGCTCGGGCTCCCCGAGGAGCTGGAGGAGGCGGCGCGGATCGACGGCGCCTCGCGCTACCAGATCTTCAAGTCGATCGTGTTGCCCTACTCCGCGCCGGCGCTCGTCTCGGTGGCGGTCATCCAGTTCACGTGGGTGTGGAACTCCTTCTTCTTCCCCCTCGTGTTCATGCGGTCCCGCGAGAACCAGCTCGCGCCGCAGGTGCTGCCGCTGATGAAGGGGCGCCTCCAGATCGACTGGGCGCTCGTCGCCGCCGGCTCGGTGCTGACGATGATCGTCCCGATCCTCCTGTTCGTCACCCTACAGCGGTACTACAAGCAGGGGATGGTCGCCGCGGTCGCCGACTGAGCCGCCCCCGTCGCCGGTCCGTTTTTCCGTCGAGACGCCGCCCGTTCTCTCCCGTCAGGAGTCGCGCCACTTGTGGCCGCACTCGACGCAGGTGAACAGCCGCACCTCGTAGGAGCCGCCCGGCTTCGGCAGCATCTCGGAGGTGGCCCGGTTGCCGTCGTAGTCGGCCGCCGGACGGGGCTCCCGCGTCGTCTCGGCGGCGTCCCGGTCGCGTCGGCCACGGCGGGCGCCCCGTCGTCCCGCTGTCCGTCCCGGGTCGCCATCGCCGCATCCGCCTGCGAGTCTCGCGGCGCCTCGTTCTCGCAGGAGCGACACGCCCACGCGTCGCCCGCCGTGTGCATCATCGACCCGCACTCGTCACAGAACTTCATGCGCGGTGAGTACGCTCGGCCGTCGGATATATCTGTTAACCTCCGCTCGGCGACGAGTAAAAAATAAACCGCGATCCACCGCGTCAGTACGGCAGCACGCCGGTCACGGTGCCGAAGAGCGACGCGCCGATCGCGAGCGCCTGCGCGACGAAGAAGGCCTTCGAGGAGGCCCACCCGAAGTACAGCAGCGCGATCATCGGGACCGCGCCGATCACCGCGGGCCACGTGCCCATGGTGAACAGGATCGCGAGGAGTCCGGTCGTCGCGAGGATGAGCACGTCCATCCCGAGCGAGACGAGGTTGCGCCGCCGCAGCTCCTCGGGGTCGAACATCCGCGCCAGCGACCCGCGCCGGTCGCTCCGGTCGTCCGCGGTCGACGTCGACTCCATCGTCAGTTACTCAGGGTCTCCTCGTGGGCGTCGTCGAGCGCGCCGACGAGGTCCTCGGTCGGCGTGTCGGGCGAGGCCCACAGGCCCTTGAGCTGCGACCAGAACTCCTCCTGGAACGGGTTCCCGAGCGCGTCGTCGAGGTCCGGCACGACCGTCACCTCGGCGGCGAGGTCGGGCAGGTTCGCCATGACCTCGATCTCGTAGGCGTCGTCCGGGACCTGCGTGTTGGAGGCGATGAACCCGCCCTCCTCGACCCACACCTGCTGGCCCTCGGCGGAGACGAACGAGCTCAGCGCGTCGCGGGCCGCGTCGACGTTGTCCGAGTACGTCGGCACGGTGAACCAGTTGACCGACGAGGAGATGCCGTCGACGCCGGGCAGGCGGAAGACGCCGAGGTCCGAGGGGTCCTGGACCGCGTCCTGCGCCGGCGTGAACGAGCCCATGAAGTACAGCGGGAGGCTGTTGTCCCAGAAGTACTCGTACTGGACGCCGAAGTCGCGGGTCTGGCTGAAGTACCCCTCGTCGTGGAGGGTCTTGATCTCGTCGAACGCCGCCGCGACCCGGTCGTCGGTCATGGAGGCGTCGCCGTCGATGAGCCCCTGCTGGAGCGACGCGCCGTCCTCCTGCCGCATGAAGAAGCCCTCGGTGATGTCGCTGAGCGGCCAGCCGGTGCCGTTCCCGGAGGCGATGGGCGCGTCGACGCCCTCGATGGCGGCGATGTCGTCGAGCAGCGTCATGAACTCGTCCCAGCTCTCGGGCTCGGAGAGGCCGTGCTCGTCGAAGAACGACTTCCGGTACCAGAAGCCCGGCTTGAGGTCCATCTTGAACGGCGCGGCGTACACGTCGCCGTCAACGGTGACCCGCGACGGGTCGACCGCGAAGTTCTCCGCGTCCCACGCGTCGCCGACCGGCGCGAGGTGCCCGTTCTGGGCGTCCGAGATGATCCGCGCCGGCGAGGGCATCACGACGATGTCCGCGGAGGCCACGCCGGACTCGTAGTCCATGAGCGTACCGGTGAGCAGGCTGTCGGTGTCGCGCGGGAAGTACTCCATGCTCATCCCGGTGTCCTCCTCCACGAAGCTCATCACGTTGCTGAACGACTCCTGCTCGCCGCCGGACCAGACGCCCGTGATTTCGAGGCTGTTCCCGCTCCCGCCGTCGCCGCCGTCGCTCCCGTCGGAGCCGTCGGAGCCGTCGCCGCCGTCTCCGCCGTCGCCGCCGTTACCGGAACACCCGGCGAGCGCGACGCTGCCGAGCACCGACGCGGTGCCGGTCGTCTTCAGGACGCTCCGCCGCGTAGTACAGGATCGATCATCGGACATGTCGTCCCAACCCAGTCGGCCCACTTACTTCAAATTTGCTTATTAATTACCGCTATAGTTACTAATCAGAATCGGGCGGTCTCGGAACGCGATCACGGTTATTTATGAGTGTATTCCGGGTTGATGGGGGTATGACGGACAGAGCCGAACCCCCGTCCGACTCGTCTGACCGCCCGAATCTCGTCCTCGTACACTGTCACGACCTCGGACAGCACCTCGGCTGTTACGGGGCCGACGTCGACACGCCGAACATCGACCGGATCGCGGCCGACGGCGCCCGGCTGGCGAACAGCTTCTGTTCGGCCCCGCAGTGTTCGCCGAGCCGGTCCAGCATGATGACCGGCCACTACCCCCACGAGAACGGCGTCATGGGGCTCGCGCACATGGGCTGGGCGCTCGGCGACGACTGGGAGACCCTCCCGAAGCGCCTCCGAGCGGCCGGGTACGAGACGGCCCTGCTCGGCTTCCAGCACGAGGTGCCCGACGAGCCCGAACGGCTCGGCTACGAGCACGTCGACAGCGGGACGAAGCGCGCGCTCGAACTCGTCGACGTCGTCGACGACTTCTTCGCCGAGCGCGCGGACGCCGACGACCCCTTCTTCGTCTCGGTCGGCATCGAGGAGCCGCACCGCCCGTTCCGCCGGGGGTACCTCCCGGAGTCGACGTACGACGCGTACGACCCCGAGGCGATCCCGCTCGACGACTTCCCGTACCTCCCGGACGCGCCCGGGGTCCGCGAGGACGTCGCCGACCTCCGGTCGGTCATCTCGGAGGTGCTCGACCCGGCGGTGGGCCGGTACCGCGAGTCCCTCGCCGACGCCGGGCTGGCCGAGGAGACGGTCTTCGTGTTCACGACCGACCACGGGCTGGCGATCCCCCGCGCGAAGGGCACCTGCTACGACCCCGGGATCGAGACCGCGCTCCTCGTCCACCAGCCGGGCGTCGTCGAGGGGGGCGACGTACACGAGTCGCTCGTCACCAACGTCGACTTCACGCCGACGATGCTGGACCTGCTCGGCGTCGAGCCGGCGACGGACGCCTCCGGCGAGTCGTTCGCGCCGCTGCTCCGGGGGGAGCCCCACGACGGCCGCGACCGGCTCTTCGCCGAGATGACGTGGCACGACCGCTACAACCCGATCCGCGCGGTCCGGACGGAGCGCTACAAGTACGTGCGAAACTTCTCGCTGCTTCCGAAGGTGTTCGTCCCGATGGACGTCGCGCCGACGGCCTCGGGCCGCGAGGTCCACGAGGAGTTCCACGTCCCGCAGCGGCCGGCGGAGGAGCTGTACGACCTCGAAGCCGACCCGAGCGAGTCCGAGAACCTCGCCTCCGACAGGAAGCCGTTCGAGGCGGCGGCCGAGGCGAGCGACCCGGACTCGGCCCACGTCGACGCCCTCGACCGGTTGCGCGACGAGCTGGAGGCGTGGATGGAGTCGACCGACGACCCGCTCCTCGACGGTCCCGTTCCGTACCCCGACGTGGAGTGAGGGTCTCGCGGGCCGCCGTCGACCGGAGGCGTCGCGTCGATCCGGGTCGTCGCGGACTCGGTGATTTTTAAGCACCGAAGTAGTTAATCGATCGACATGGACACCGAGGAACTCCTGGAGACGCTCCAGGCCGCGGACCTCTCTTACTATCAGGCGAACGCGTACGTCACGCTGCTCGAACTGGGGACCGCCTCCGCGACCGAGGTCGCGCAGGCCAGCGACGTGCCCGACGCCCGGATCTACGACGTGCTCCGGGACCTCGACGACTTCGGGTACGTGGAGCTGTACGAACAGGAGACGTTCCAGGCGCGCGCGACGGACCCGGAGACGATCGTCTCCGGGCTCACCGACCGCGCTGACGCGCTGGAGTCGGCGGCCGCCGAGATCGAGGAGCGCTACGAGCGACCGACGCTCGACACGCAGACGGTCAGCATCGTCAAGCGGTTCGACACTGTCCTCGAGGCGGCTCGGACGTTCGTGCGCGACGCCGAGACGCAGGTCCACGCGACGCTCACCCGCGACCAGTTCGCGGCGCTGCGCGGCGACCTCGTCGACGCCCGCGACCGCGGCGTCACGGTCAACGTCACGGTCCTCGCCCGCGACGGCGACGAGCCCCTCGAAAACGCCGACTTCGAGGGCGCCGTGAGCGCCGCCCACCGCATCTCGCGCCCGGCCCCGTTCGTGCTCACCCCCGCACCCCGACCCACCGCCTTCCCCCCGAACCCCGCCCCGTGGGCGGCAC
>NZ_NEWI01000099.1:0-10817 GCF_002135005.1 Halorubrum sp. SD612
GCAGTGTGGACAGGAGCGTTCTTCCCAGATCGTCTTGAGACGCCGCTCGACGATGGCGTCGAGCGGCTCGGCCCGAAATTCTATTACCCCAAGTTCCGCAAGTTCCGATAGCCTCTGGCCGAAGGCAAGACGGTCTTCATGCATACCCGCTTTTGCCGGGCCAGAGGCACTAATGCTCCTGGTTCCGCCAGTCTACTGAAGAGCGTGTACGCTTGTTCTTGAAGAACCGGTTTTAATTACTCACGCATAACCGAGATCTTCTAAGCGTTCTTGTACGTCTTTGGGAATAGTCTCGTCGTCGAAAGATACCGTTTTCTTGTTTACTCAGCTTTGAACGTTGAGTATCTAACACTCAATGGACCGAAAATGGCGGCTGAGACGGTATGAGCATGGAAAAGAGAGTTCAGCCGCAGACGCTCCGCTCTCCACTGGAGGTTCAAACGCCGTGAACGCTGCCTTCATTATCCTCTGTGAATCACTCTCCTGTTCCACCGATACCGTACACTCCTCGTAGAACGTCTTTTCCTCCGATTTCTGGCCCAATAGTGTCAACAAGACAACGTTCAAAGCTGAGTCGTTCGAGAAATCGTTTCGACTCTTTTGTTCACCGTAGTGCATCGCCTTCGGCTTCTCGATACCTGCGTCAGCCATCATCTGTCGAACGTCCTGCTCAACACTACTCGGAGAGATACACGAACGGAAAGAATCGCAGTGTAGTTGCCGGATTTTCTGAACGACCGCTTTTGCTCGTGTTTCGCCGGCACCCTCTCCCCAGCCCTGCGTATATGAACGAGTCGCCTCTCCGAGTTGCTTGATTTCCAGCCCCCTTTCGTTTCTTCGCCACCATTTACGTTCAGCGGGAGTCAACACATTCTCCTGCGAAAGGTCGTCGACCGTGTTGATTCGCCACCGAGTTTCCGACGGAAACGCATCGAGACCGATTATACAGCGGGCTTGTGAGAGGTCTGGGGTATGCTGGATGTGTCGAATATCACCGCTCAGACCATCCATCACAACCTCAATTCGACCGTCTCGTCCGTGGTAGCGTCCTGCGCAGACTTCCTTCGAATCGAGGATAGCACGTCCGATAGCCGGAGCCAATCGATGCGTTTCCCCTCGTCCGAATAGCCACTCCTCATCAACCTTGTCTTCAAAGTGCGCCCTAAGTTCTGCTTGCAACTCAGGCCGGTCACGAACAGCAGCAGACTTGAGATCGATCATCGCGCGGGGTACGTCGGAACGATGATCAAGTAGGTTAGTTGTCGCCCTCTGGAATTGTATCCGCTCTTGATCCGAGAACGTGAGTCCGTACTCCGGACGTTCGTCAAAGATCACATTCGCTCCCTCAATGAGGTCGTCAACATGAGCGAAATTCGCCGTTGTATGTAGTACGTCGTAATTTGGTCCATCATCGCTGTCTGAAATATCCCACCACTGAGTGACAGCGTCGCAATACTTCCCACAGGGTAGATCACAGTAGTTCGACAGCTGGCGGTGTGCCTTCTGAAATGTGACATTGCGCACATCACACATCCAGTCGAACCACTCTGAAGGTGTGTGGCCATTTGGAGCGGTTAGTTCGTCGTCGTAGTCTCCTGCGGCTACACGGCACGCGTCAGTTCGACCACGTAGCACGCGACACTCCACACCGGTTTCCGCTCTACTTTCTTCGACAGCGCCTTTCCGCGCTTCAGTTGTCTGGTGGATATGGATGACCGGCTCACCGCCAGTGATCTCGGGATAGTCTCGCCATCGTGTCGTTGCGACTTGATAGGTCTTACCGAGCGAAGTGGGCGCGTCGATGAGCGTATTCTCTCCGGCTTGAATCGCCGAGAATAGTCTCTCTTCGAGACGATCGCGTGCTTCGTCGGTAGTTACCCTGTTCGGAAAATCAGTCGATTCATCAAAGCCGTCGCTGTTCGAGATTGAATCTGTAGTCATATTTCGAGTTGCGGTAGAAGTTTCTCTGCGGTTCGTTCTACTCTCGCCTCAATGCGTTCGAACCAGCCGAAGGAAACACGGCGGTTGTAACTGGCTGGGTGGAGAGTTCCGCGAGAATTTGCCTTCACTTAGTGAACAACGTCCAGAGTGAAATAGATACCGAAAGATACAGACTGCGCCGACATTCCAGCAAATAAAATAGGAAATTGATGGCAGTCTTGGGCGCTCAAACCCTGGAGTTGCGGGTGAGATTTGGTTGAAGAAACGAACTACTTCGTCCCGAACTCCTCTCCTCGTAGTCTTTGTTGAGAGCCTCACCATTTGGCGGCCCCATACGCGCACTCAATGCTATCGTATCCGGTGATGGATGAGCTGACTGAACTCGGCTAAGACGTAACTCCGGTATAGCATCGGGCCGCACCACATACGAAACGAACTGACGCCGATTATCGGGATGTTCCCGAACCTTCTAATGGCTCTAATCCGTAGATGTAGACAGTTCAGCCGCTGACAGTCTGACTCGGTATCCGTCGTTGAGAAAGCGGGCCGGGCGCGATTTGAACACGCGACCGACGGATTAAGAGTCCGTCGCTCTCCCTAACTGAGCTACCGGCCCTCACAAGTCCGTACCCGGGTCACGCTAAAAGGCCTTTTCATTCGACCCCGTCGGCGCTCGGCGGACGCCGGTACAATCGCACGAAAGCGACGGTATCGCGTTCGGACCCGAACGCGTCTCTCGGGAGCGAAGCCGCCGGACTCGGCGACCTCGTGGCCGGGGGACGACGCCGAGAGCGCACTCGTTAAGTGTCGTGCCGCGGAAATCCCTCCAATGAGTAGTGGGGCATCCGGATCCGCGCGGACCCGGTACGCCATCCTCGGCTGTGGAAGCGTCGGTCACGCCGTCGCGGAGGAACTGACCGAGCGCGGGAAGGACGTCCTCATCCTCGACCGCGACGAGAGCCGCGTCGAGGCGCTCCGCGACCAGGACCTCAACGCGCGCGTCCAGGACATCGCCGAGCCGGACGTCGTCGACGAGCTCGCCGACCGCGACATCGTGTTGATCCTCGCCAGCGACGTGGAAGCGAACAAGGCCGCCGTCTCGGCGGTCAGAGAGACCGGCGGCGACCACTACCTCGTGGCCCGGGCCTCCGACCCCGTCAGCGAGGACGAGCTGCGCGAGCGCGGCGCGGACGTGGTGATCAACCCCTCGACGGTGATCGCCGACAGTGCCCTCCAGTCGCTGGAGACCGGCGAGCTGGAGTACATGGCCCGCCAGCTGGCGGAGATCATCGAAGACGGCGGCGACCGGATGGCCATCCTCACGCACGACAACCCCGAGCCGGACTCGATCGCGTCCGCGACCGCGCTCCAGGCGATCGCGGAGGCGTTCGGCGTCGACGCCGACATCATCTACTCCGGCGACGTGGGCCACCAAGAGAACCGGGCGTTCGTCAACCTCCTCGGGATCGACCTGCTCGCCCGCGGCGAGGCCTCGCCGCTCTCCGAGTACGAGACGATCGCGGCCGTCGACCTCGCGAAGGCCGCCGCCGAGGACCTCGATCTCGACGTGTCGGTCGACATCTACCTCGACCACTTGGAGGCCGAGGTGCCGTTCGACGCCCGTTTCGTCGACGTGCGGACCAACGTCTCTTCAACGTCGACGATCCTCACGAAGTACCTCCAAGAGTTCGACCAGTCGCCCTCGGAGGCGGTCGCGACCGCGCTCCTCTACGGTATCCGCGCCGAGACGCTGGATTTCAAGCGGGACACGACGCCCGCCGACCTGACCGCGGCGGCGTACCTCCACCCGTTCGCGAACCACGACACGCTCGAACAGGTGGAGTCACCGTCGATGAGTCCGGAGACGCTGGACGTGCTCGCGGAGGCGATCCAGAACCGCGAGGTCCAGGGGAGCCACCTCTTCTCGACGGCCGGGTTCATCCGTGACCGCGAGGCGCTCGCGCAGGCCGCGCAACACCTCCTCAACCTAGAGGGGATCACGACGACGGCCGTGTTGGGCATCGCGGACGAGAAGATTTACCTCGCAGCGCGTTCGAAGGACATCCGGCTGAACATCGGCAACGTGCTCGACGAGGCGTTCTCGGAGATGGGCGACGCCGCCGGCCACTCCACGCAGGGGTCGCTCGAGATCCCGCTCGGGATCTTCACCGGCATCGAGGCGAGCGGCGACAAGCGCGACACGCTCCTCCACCTCACCGAGGAGGCGGTCCGGCGGAAACTGTTCGACGCGCTCGGCGTCGAGGGCGGGAGCGGCGACTCCTCGAACGGGTCCTGAGCCGCTCCGACCGCCGCCGCTCGGCGCGGTCGTTTTCCGGCTCGGGGACGTACTTCCGACCACCGCGCCGCATGTACGTTCCCGAGGATCCGCCGGCGAACTGTCCCGCCTGCGGCGACCCGTACGACTCGGTCTCCCGACACACCGGCGGGTTCGTGGCGAACCTGCTCGACAACGAGCGCTACCAACGGGTCTGTTTCTACCCCGCGACCGACGGCAGCGACCCCGCGTTCGACTGCTATCACCACACGCACGCGCAGGCCGGCGTCGACGACTGAGACGGCGGTCGCCCCGAAGCGGTCAGAACTCGTCGCCCTCGGTGATGGAGGTGTGCGAGCCGATCAGCGCGCCAGAGAGGTCGACTCCCTCCAGGGTGGCGCCCGTGTCGATCACGGAGTTGCGGACCTCGGAGTCGGTGATCGTCGCGTCCCCGAAGACGACGGCGCGGTCGAGCGTCGAGTCGGTCACCGTCGCGCCGCCCATCACGTGGACCACGTCGCCCAGGTCGCTCCCCTCGACGGTCGCGTCGTCGTCGACGAGCGTCCCGCCGTCGAGCGCGTACTCGACCGCGTCGAGGTAGCTGTCGGCGGTGCCGATGTCGAACCACGCGCCGTCGAAGGTGTACGCGTTGACCGCCCCGCGCTCTTGGAGCCACTGGAGGAACCAGCCGGGCTCGTCGGGGTTCTCGCCGTCTTCGAGGTAGGTGGTGAGCTTCGGGAGCGTCTCGGCGGGGAACGCGTAGCAGGCGATGGAGACGAGCGTCGACTCCGGGTCGTCGGGCTTTTCCTGGAAGTCGACCACCTCGTCGCCGTCCAGCTGGACGAGGCCGTACGACTTCGCGCGCTCGCGGTCGCCCACGTCGTAGGCCGCCAGCGTCGGCGTTCCCTTGTCCTCGAAGAAGTCGGCGAAGTCGCCCAGATCGAAGCTGATCATGTTGTCGCCGGCGACGACGATCAGATCGTCGTCGACCGACTCCCGCTCGACGAGCTGTTCGAGCGCTCCCACGACGCCGAACTTCTCGTCTTCCTCGACCGTCTCCTCGACCGAGAGCGTCGGCTTCTCGAAGGGGCTGTCGTCGAGGTACTCCGCGAAGGTGTCGGCGAAGCGCTCGTTCGTCGAGACGAACACCTCGTCGACCCGGTCGTCGGCCTCCAAGTCCTCGAATATCTCGTCGATGACGGTGTTTTCCCCGACCGGGAGGAACATTTTCGGCCGGTGTTCGGTGATCGGCCAGAGCCTGGTCGCGTAGCCACCCGCGAGTACGACGGCTTTCATACTCTCCCGCTCTCACTCCGGTGACATACCTCTTGTGCCCGTGTCGGCGTCGGACGCCGACCGGGCGGTTTTACTCGCCCGTGTCGAACGTCGGGTATGGAGACGACTCGCCAGCGGATCGCCGACGCCCTCCGCGAGGAACCGCGGACCGCGAGCGACCTCGCGGCGACGCTGTCGCTGCCGACGCCGACGGTGTACGAACACCTCGAACACGTCTCGCGGTCCGTTACCGACGAGAGCGGATCCGAAGAAAGGGACGGCGGGGCCGACGAGGAGTTTCTCGTCGCGCCGCCGACCTGTCGCGAGTGCGGGTTCGACGGCTTCGACGATCCGGTCAACGAGCCGTCACGGTGCCCCGAGTGTAAGAGCGAACGGATCGAAGAGCCTGCGTTCGTGATCCGCTGAGCGGTCGCCCGACGACTCACCGCTCCGCGACGACCGCGTCGCAGCGAACGCCACCCGGGATCCGCCGCATGAAGAGGTCGATCCCGTACATCGCGTCGCCGGCGAGGCCGACGTCGAACGGTAGTTCGGCGACGCAGCACTCCTCGGCGGACTCGGACCGCGGGTCGCGGACGAGCACTCGGAAGCCGTCGGCCGTCGTTCGCGCGTCGACTGCGACCGCGTCGACCGCCTCGTCGAGCGCGGCTTGGAGGATGTTCCGGACGGCGAGGACGACGGTTCCGCGGTCGCGGTCGATGGACCCGTCCGGGTCCACCGTCACGGTCGCCGTCGCCGAGAGGCCGGCCTGTGACACCGCTTCGCCGACGGCGTCGGAGAGCTGTACGGGGCGGGTCGGATCGGGGGTAGTCGGCGACGAGTCGCCGGTGTCGAGCGCTCCGAGGACCTCGGCGAGGTGCGTGTTCGCGGTCGACAGGAGCGGCGCGTCCAGTTCCGACGGCGGGCGCGAGAGGATCCGGCTCGCGGCCTCGATGCGGCTGCGGACCGCCTGCGAGGCCGCCGCCTCGTCCGCGCCAGTCGGTTGGATGAGCCCGAGGATCGCGGGCTCGCCCCGGTAGGTGACGCGGCTCCCGACCACCGTCGCCTGAAACGTGGAGCCGTCCGCCGCCAGGAGGTCGATCGTGTATCTGACGCGGTCGTCGTCGCCGGACTCTCGCCGTCGGATCGCCCGGACCACTCGGTCCCGATCGTGCGGGGCGACGATCGACGACACCGGCTCGCCCACGAGTTCGTCGCGCCGCATCCCGAGCATCTCGGCGAGGCGGCGGTTCGCCAGCTCGAAGCTCCGGTCCTGTGACAGCCCCGCGCCGATCAGCCGCTGTTCGAACAGCTGCGAGTACCAGTCCTCGACGCGCTCGCGGTCCCGTCGTTCCCTGAGCCGCGTGACGCACGTTCGGATCCGGTTCGCCAAGAGCTCGTACTGCTCTTGGCCGCCGCTCTTCTGGAGGTAGTCGGAGACGCCGGACGAGATCGCCTCGCTCGCGATGGCCTCGCTGCCGCGCCCGGTGAACAGGATGAACGGCTTCGACGGGTAGCGCTCGCGCACGGCGTCGAGCAGTTCGAGGCCGTCGACGTCGGGCATGTCGTAGTCGCTGACCACGCAGTCGAACGTCGACTCGTCGAGCCGGTCCAGCGCCGCCTCGGCGGAGGTGACGCCGACGGCCCTGATGTCGTCGTGCTGTTGGTCCAAGACGTCCGCGGTGAGCGTCGCGAACCCCGGCTCGTCGTCCACGCAGAGGACGCGTATCGGCGGCCGGTCGGCCATAGACATGCGTTCACACGAGACGCGATCGCATAATAACTGTTGTATATAATATCGGATGCTTTTGCCGCGAAACTGAGGACATCGCTTATTCGTTCGCTCGGGCAGGTTAGTAGCGTGATCGGTTCCTCGGAGGCGCACAGCGAGGCCGACGCGTCGAACGCCGAGTCGTTCTACGCGGCCGACCGCCGGATCGGGGGCGTGTTCGGTGCAATGTCGTTGACCGCGACGCAGGTCAGCGCGGGGACGCTCATCGGCACGATCGGGATCCACTACGCCGTGGGCGTGAGCTTCGGCCTGGTGTGCCTCGGCATCTGGGCCGGCTGGGTCGCGTCGCTGCTGTTCGTGGGGCCGCACCTGCGCGCCCGCGGCGGGATCACCGTCTCGGAGTTCCTCTCGGCGCGCTTCGACGGCGACAACGAGGTGGTCGGCGGGACGACCGCGGCCCTCGTCAGCGTCATCTACCTCGTGTACACGACCGCCCAGTACGTCGCCGGGGCGGTCATCCTCGACGCCGTCTTCGGAGTGCCGCGGGTCCTCGGCATCGCGGCGTTCGCCGCGGTCGCGCTCTCGTACACGCTCGTCGGTGGGATGCGGCTGAGCATCTATTCGGACGCGGTTCAGGTCACGGCCCTCCTCTTCGGCGTCGCGGCGGCGGCCGTCGTCGGAGTCGCCGAGACTGGGGGCGCGAGGGCGCTCATCGACGCGGCTGCGGCTATCGACCCGGCGTTGCTGTCGGGCACCTCGGCGCCAGCGCTCACGACCGGGCTGGCGCTGTCGTTCGGGTTCGGTATCGCGGTGGCCCCGTACGAACTCTCGCGGGTCTACGCCATGCGAGACCCGGAGACGGTCAAGCGGGCGATCCCGATCTCCATCGCGATCCAGGCCGTCATCGCCGTGTGTATCCTGACGCTGGGGCTGCTCGCGCGCGTCCGGTTCCCCGGCCTGGCCGACCCGGACGCGTCCGTCGTCCGGCTCGCGCTCGACCTGTTCGGTCCCGCGGTGGGGCTGCTGCTGCTCGGTGCGGTCGTCGCGGCGGTGCTCAGCACCGTCGACTCGGTGCTGCTGGTCACGTCGGCGGCCGTGGCCCACGACATCTACGAGCGGACGCTGCCGGCCCTGGGCCTCGTCCCGGAGCCGACGCCGGCGCGCGTGCGGCGAGTCAGCCGGATCGCGACCGTCGGCGCGGCGGTCGTCCCCGCCGCTCTCGCCGTCAACCCCGGTCCGTTAGGCGGGGTGGTCCAGCTCATCGTCGCGCTCTACACGTCCGTGCTCGGGTCGACCCTGTTCGTTCCCGTCCTCGGCGGGCTTCACTGGGACGCGGCCACGGGCGACGGGGCCTTCGCCGGCGTCGTGGTCGGGTTCGTCACCGCAACGGCGTGGCAGGTCCTCACCGAAGTGTGGACGGTCGACAGGCTCGGATCGCTGACCGCGGTCGACCCGGTCGTCCCCGGCGTCATCGCGAGCGCCGCCGCGTTCGTCGCGGTGTCGCTGGCCGACACCGACCGGCTCGGCTCGGCGTGATCGCATCGGGCACGCTCAGAGCTCGCCGAGCAGCGTCTCCGCCGCCTCGGCCGACGAGCCCGGGCCGCGGGCCGTGATCAGGTCGCCGTCGACGGTGACGCTGGTGTCGGCGTCGAGTTCGGCGTCCCACTCCGCGCCCGCCAGCCGGACCTCGTCTTCGACCCAGTACGGGAGCTTCCGGCCGTCCGGCATCACGTCGTGGTCGTCGACGATCCCGTCCTCCCAGTCGTTCGGGAAGCCGGTGACGGCGCGCCCCTCGACGAGCGGCGTCCCGTCGGCCTCGCGCGTGAACGCGAGGATGCCGACGGCGTGACAGACGACGAGGGCGACGCCGTCGTCGCCAGCGACCGCGTCGAGCAGCAGCTGCCGGGCGTGCCGGTCTTGGTTCACGTCCCAGACGGTGCCGTGGCCGCCGGGGAAGACGACCGCCTCGTAGCCGTCGGCGTCGACGGTCGCGATCGGTTCCGGATCGTTCAGTTCGGGGTGCTCCTCGTCGACCTCGCGGAGCTCTGCGACTCGCTCCTCGCCGCCCGCGGCCTCGGGGTCGAGCGAGCGCTCGTCGACGACCGGGGGCGACCCCGACGGCGTCGCGACGGTCACGTCGACGCCCTCCGATTCGAGCGTCGTCAGCGGCTCGATACACTCCTCGGCCCAGTACCCCTCCTCGCTCACGACGAACAACGCGTCAGTCATGTGTAGTCCGCCATTGAGGACCTCGATATAAAAGACGCCCGCGCCCGGCAGCGCCAAAGGGCGGCGTCGGGTTTATAAGCAAACGTCACGGTCGCGGCCGGCGCGCGCCGTCGAGCGGCCGCCCTCGGCGGCCGCGAGAAGCGCGTGCGAGGGAGTCGCTGGCGCGACGAGGACGACCGAAGGGAGTCCGACAGACGCGCCCGACGGGGCTGGGGAGGCGTGAGGCGCGGTGCGGTGCCGGGCGGGGCTTTGGAGGTGTTAACCGCCGGTCCGTCGTCGACTACTAATAAACCTGCGAGTAGAAACTTCGAGGTGGTCCCCCCGGGTCGACAGTTACCGACCTATTCGTCGCCCTGCGCGTCGACGACGACGACCTCGCCGTCCTCGACGGTGACGTTGATCAGCGTCTTCACGTTGTAGTCGGTCTCGTCGAGCTCGTTCTCGCCCGCCTTCTTGATCACGGCGACGACGTCGACGACGTCCGCGCCGACCTCGTCGGTGAGCGCGTCGAGGATGGCCTTCATCGTGCCGCCGGTCGAGAGCACGTCGTCGAGGACGAGGACGCGGTCGCCCGCCTCCACGTCGTTGATGTACATCTCCGACTCGGAGTAGCCGGTCTCCTGGAACAGCGGGACCTCGCCGTCGAGGCCGTACTGGCGCTTCCGGATGACGACGAGCGGGATGTCGGTCATCAGCGAGAGCGCGGTGGAGATGTGGATCCCCATCGCCGCGGGGGTGACGATCTTGTCGACGTTCTCCAGCTCCGCCTTCCGGATGATCCGGATGACGATCTCCCGGAGCAGCTCCGGTTCGAGCATGGGGACGCCGTCACTGATCGGGTGGACGAAGTACTGGTACTCGCCTTTCTCGATGATCGGCGCGTCGAGGAGCGACTGCCGCAACTGGTCCATGTCGCGGGTACTCGGCCGGATTAATAAAGCGTGGCGGTTGCGGGATCGCGGTGTGAGTCGATCGCACGACGACTCTCCGCGAGCGAGACGCGGTCGAGACCCAACGCCGGATCGGCTCGAAACCCCGGCTCCGAGGCCGTACGACAATATCATTTATAAGCAGCTGATCGACACGATCACCACCGAACCCCCGGCCGCGAGGCGGGCGCTCGCTCGCTGCGGTCCTCGGTCAGTCGCTCGTTTCACTCGCTCCCGCCCTGCGGTCCTTCTGTCGCCTGCGCCCGCCTCGCGCCCGCCCCTTCGAGTCCCGCCCCGCACAGCGACCGCACCTCCCGCCTCCCCCGCCTCGTCGCCGGCGGCCACGCCGCCGGCCGCCCGCGGCGTCCCCCCTCGCCTCCGCCCCCGGCCTGTTGCCGGCTCCCGGCGTCCCTCCGCCCCCCTCTCCCCCGCCGCC
>NZ_NEWI01000009.1:0-38086 GCF_002135005.1 Halorubrum sp. SD612
CGTTGAGCTGATGACAGCGATTCGAACTCGTCAAACACACGCGTACACGACAAGAAGTCCGTAATCGGCATCATCCGTCTTCACTACCGCCTACGTCATGCTCCTACTTCAACGTTCAAAGCTGAGTACATGAATAGCCGTGCGTCCGCTACGCTGAATCCACGCGGTCGACGAGGTCGCTCGCGGCGGCCGCGGCGCGCTCCTGTACGGCCGTGGCGTCCAGCGTCAGCACCTCTCGGTCGCGCATGAGAATGTCGCCGTCACAGACCGTGTGGCGCACGTCGCTCCCGCGGGCCGCGTACGCGAGGTGCGAGACGGGGTCGTGGACCGGCGTCAGGTGCGGCGCGTCAAGGTCGACGACGGCGAGGTCGGCGGCCGCACCCGCCTCGATCCGACCACCCGGGAGTCCGAGGGCGTCCGCGCCGCCGGCCGTCGCCATCTCAACGACCGCCCCCGCAGGGACCGCGCTCGCGTCGTCCGTGGCGAGCTTCCCGAGCATGGCGGCGTCGCGCATCTCGTCGAACACGTCGAGGTCGTTGTTCGAGGCCGCGCCGTCGGTGCCGAGCGCGACGGTCACGCCGGCCTCGCGGAGCCGCTGAACCGGGGCCATCCCGCTGGCGAGCTTCATATTCGAGGCCGGGCAGTGGACGACCGCCGTTCCCGACTCGGCGAGCCGGTCGATCTCGCCGCCGCCGACGTGAACGCCGTGCGCGAAGAAGTCGTCCGGGCCGAGCGCGCCGAGGTCCTCGGCGTACGCGATCGGTCGCTCCCCGCGCTCGTCGACGATCGGGTCGACCTCGTCCGCCGTCTCGTTGGCGTGGAGGTGGACCGGAACGCCCGCCTCCCGCGCCTCCGCGACCCCCTCGCGGAGGAACTCCTCGCCGACCGTCGTCAGCGAGTGCGGCATGAACGCCGTGCGGATCCGGCTGTCCGCCGCGCCGTCAAGTTCGCGGGCGACCGCGAGGCTTTCCTCGACATCCGCGCGGGCGTCGGCCGCGTCCTTGCCGACCGTCACGACCCCGTGGCCGAGCCGCGCGCGCAGCCCCGCGCGATCGACGACGTCCGCGACCCGGTCCATCGCGAAGTACATGTCCGCGAACGCGGTCGTCCCAGACCGGATCATCTCCAGCGCGCCGAGCTCCGCGCCCGCCTCGACGTCGTCCGGCGTCAGTTCGGCCTCCGCCGGCCAGATGTCCTCGCGGAGCCACGGGTCGAGCGGTTTGTCGTCTGCGTACCCGCGGAGCAGCGTCATCGCGACGTGCGTGTGCGCGTTGACGAGCCCCGGGATCACGAGCGACCCCGACGCGTCGAGCGTCTCGTCGGCGTCGGGCGGCGCCTCGCCGTCTGCGCTCACGTCTCGTACCTCGACGATCCGCCCGGCGTCGCGGTCGATCGTCACGTCGGCCTCGGTCACGGAGCCGTCAGGGCGGAGGACGCGGCCGCCCGTCACGCGAAGCGCGTTCATACGGACCGATCCCGCTCCCCGAACCAAACGGCTTCGGTTCCGCCGGGCCCCTCCGAAGCCTCTTAGGCCGGCGCCGCCGCAGTGCGGGCATGGCAACCGACGCCCAGCAGGCGTGTTTCGAGGCCGGGATCAAGTTCGGCTCGCTGTACCACCAGTTCGCCGGCACGCCGGTCAGCCCGTCGAGCACGCGGAGCATGGAGACCGCGATGGCGGAGGCGATCGAGAACCAACCGCACTGCGAGGCGGTGACCGTCGACATCCACGACGACCGCGTCGCCGACGCGATCGACCACGAGAACGGCTACACGGAGCTCACCGGCTCGCTGATGGACGTGGAGATGCGGATCGCGTACGAGGGCGTCACGGTTCACACGCGGATGGCGATGGAAGACGGGTATCCGCTGATGGAACTGGTCGACGTGGTCGACGACTGACGGCGAGTCGTTACGGTCCGGGGGCGCCGACTCGGCCGGTCCGACCGTCGCGGTCCGGAGAGTCAGGGCCAACTCTGTCCGACGCGGACCCGATCGCCGTCGACCCGAACGCTTAGTACCGCGACCCGCCTACCGCAATCCGAACGCGGCCGACGCTTCCGATTCCCCGCTTTCAGAGACGCTCATGGTCGACAGACGCCACGACGGTCGGACGGATCGCACCGGCTTCGACGAGACGAAGAACTACCTCTCGACCGCCCTCGGCCGCGTCGTGCCGCGGGCGGTGGCGCGGCGCGCGCTCGAGGTGAGCGTCAGCACGGACGCCGCCGAGTACGCGCCCGACGAGCCCATCTCGATCACGGTCATCATCCGCAACCGCCTGCCGGTCCCAATCGAGGTCCCGACGACGACGCGTCGCTCGTGGGGGTGGGCGGTCGACGGCGTCTTGGAAGCCACCGACAAGCGACGCTACATTCGCGGTGAGGAGTCTTCGCTGTCGTTCCGCGCCGGCGAGACGAAGCGGGCGACGGCCACGTGGAACGGTCGCTTCCGCCGCACCGCCGACGACGGCGGGCTCGACCGATCGGTCCGGGCCGATCGCGGCGACCACACGATCTCCGTGTTCGTGCCGGTCCCCGGCGCCGACGAGCGCCACGAGGACGCCACGCAGATACGGATCCGCTGACGCCGCCGGTGACGTCAGCGAGCGGGCCGCCGAGGCGCCGCGCGGCGAGGTGATTTTTAAAAAGGGTCGGCGGTCAGTCGTCCGCTTCGGGCGCTTCCGTTCCGGGCCGCGCCGCGCCGCCTACCGTGGCCTCGTCTACCGCGGTCGCGACCGCCTCGTCGCGGCGCAAGTGACACGCCGAGTAGTGGCGGCCGTCGCCGATCTCCGACTCGATCTCGTAGGCCGGCCGGGCCGTCGCGCAGACGCTCTGGTCCGCGAACCGCTCGACGAGGATCCGCTCGGCGTCCTCGAACTTGTCGCGCTCGATGTGGCCCAGCGCCTCGTCGAGCAGGGTGCCCGCGTCGCCGCTCGGGACCGCGTCCTGGAAGTACCGCGACCGGAGGACATCCGGATCGGTCTCCTCGAACGCCCGGCGCTCGACCGCTCGCTGGAACTCGACAAGGTTCCGCCAGGCGCCGTCGCTCATGTCGTACTCTTCCGGCTGGATCACCTTCGGACAGCGGGTCCGGAACCGGCAGCCCGAGGGCGGGTCGATCGGCGACGGCACGTCGCCGGACAGGAGGGCGGTCCGCCCCCCGCTCCGCGGATCCGGGACCGGAATCGCGTCGAGGAGCGCCTGCGTGTACGGGTGCTGCGGGTTCTCGAACAGCTCCTCCTTGTCGGCGAGCTCGACGATGTTCCCGAGGTACATCACCGCCACGCGGTCGGAGATGTGGCGGATGACGCTCAGGTCGTGCGCGATGAACAGGTACGTGAGGTCGAACTCTTCTTGTAGCTCCTCCATCGTGTTGAGCACCTGCGCCTGGATCGAGACGTCGAGCGCCGACACGGGCTCGTCGCAGACGATGAAGTCGGGGTTCACCGACAGCGCCCGCGCGAGGTTCACGCGCTGGCGCTGCCCGCCGGAGAACGCGTGCGGGTACCGATTGTAGTGTTGCGGGTCGAGCCCGACCTTCTCTAACAGCTCCTTGGCGCGCGCCTCGCGCCCCTCCTCGTCGAGCATGCCGTGGGCCTTCATCGGCTCCTCGACGATCGGCCCGACCTTCATCCGGGGGTCGAGAGAGGACTGCGGGTCTTGGAAGATCATCTGCATGTTCTTCCGCATCCGTCGCAGCGGCTCGCCGGACAGCGATGCGAGGTCCTTGCCCTGGAAGTAGACGCTTCCCTCGGTGGGTTCAAGCAGCCTGAGGACGGTACGGGCCAGCGTTGACTTCCCGCAGCCGGACTCGCCGACGAGCCCCAGCGTCTCCCCTTCCTTGATGTCGAAGTCCACGCCGTCGACGGCGCGGACATCGGAGGTCGACCGGGAGACGTACGGGAACTCGTCGTCGAGCTGGACGCCCGCGAGGAGTCCACTCTCGTTGTCGAAGTGCTTCTTGAGGTTCCGCACCTGGAGGAGCGCCTCGGGGTCCGACTCTGGCGGGCCGACTTTGGTCATTCCGCCTCACCCCCGGTCTCGGTGAACCCGGCGGAGAACCCTCCGGTCGCCTCCGTGTCGATCGGGGGACTCGTGTCGTACCCGATGTCGAACGCGTCGTGTTTCACGCACGCGGCCGTGTGCGTCCCCTCGGTGTCCCCGCTCATCTCCCGCGGCTCGGGGTGGACCTCACGGCACACTTCTCGGGCCTCGGGACACCGCGAGTGGAACCGACAGCCGGAGGGCGGGTCGATCGCCTCTGGCATCACTCCCTTGATCGGCCTGAGCTCGTCGACTGTTTCGTCGGGGCGCGGCATCGAGTCGAGCAGCGCCGACGTGTATGGGTGTTTCGTGTCGTAGAACAGATCGTCCACCTCCGCCTGCTCAATTATCTCGCCGAGGTACATCACGTTCACCCGGTCGCAGATCTCCGCGACGACGCTCATATCGTGGGTAACCCAGATGAACGAAGTATCGTACTTCTCTTGGAGGTCCTTCACCATCTCCAGGATCTCGCCTTCGACCGTGACGTCGAGCGCGGTCGTCGGCTCGTCGGCGATGATCAGGTCGGGCTGACAGGCGAGCGCCATCGCGATCAGCACGCGCTGTCGCATCCCGCCAGAGAACTGGTGCGGATACTCGTCGTACCGCGACTCCGGCGCCGGAATTCCGACCTCCCGGAGAATGTCGATCGCCTCCCCTTTCGCCTCGTCGGTGCCGAGGTCGCGGTTAATTTCGATGAACTCTCGGAGCTGCCCTCCGACGGTGAAGACGGGGTTCAACGACTCCATCGGGTCCTGGAAGATGATCGCGATCTCGCGGCCGCGGATCCGTTTCCGCATCTCCTCTTCGGTGAGCATCTCGTCGCGCGGGCGCAACTCGCCGCCGCCGTCCTCTTCGAGGCCGAAGATCGTCTCGCCTTTGAACTTGATCTCGCCGCCGACGATCTCGCCGGGGCTGTCGACCAGCCGGAGGATACTGGAGGTCGCGACGGACTTCCCCGCGCCCGACTCGCCGACGAGCCCGACGATCTCCCCCTCGTGAACGTCGAAGGAGATGCCGTCGACGGCGCGGACCGTCCCGTCCTCGGTGAAGAACTGCGTCTTGAGATCGCGTACGCTGAGTAGTGGTTCGCTCATATCAGTTGTTGATCCGCGGATCGAGGGCGTCTTGGAGGCCGTCGCCGAGAATGTTGAAGCCGATGACGGTGATCAGAATCGCGATACCGGGGAAGATGCTGAACGTCGGCGCGGGGAGCATGTACCCCCGCGAGGCGGACAGCATCTGCCCCCACGATGGCGTCGGCGGCTGCGCGCCGAAGCCGAGGAACGAGAGTCCGGCCACGATGAGGATGCTTACCCCGACCTGAAGTGTCGCCTGGACGAGCACCGGGGCGAAGCTGTTGGGGATGATGTGCCGGAAGATGATGTTCCGGTCTTTCACCCCGGCCGCCCGCGCGGCCTCGACGTAGTCCTCCTCACGGATGGACACCACGCGGGACCGGATGAGACGGTTGAAAACGGGGATCGCGGTGATCCCGACGCCCACCATCGCGAACGTGAGGTCCCGGCCGAACGCGGTCATGAACGCGATGACTAAGACGAGGAACGGGATGGCGTAGATAGTCTCGGTGACGCGCTGGAGCACGTCGTCGATCCAGCCGCCGTAGTAGCCGGAGACCGCGCCGATGACGGTACCGCCGCCGAGGCCGATGGCGGTCGCGAGGAACCCGACCGTCATGGCGATCCGCGTCCCGTAGATTGTCCGGGAGAGCAGGTCGCGGCCCCGGTGGTCGGTGCCGAGCGGGTGTTCGAGTACGCCCTGTCCGAACTGGTTCTCCATGCCGACCGGCGGGAGCAGCCGCCGCACGTTCTGTGGGTCGGTCTCCGGATTATACAGCACCGCCTCAGCGATGGCGTAATCGAGAACGTAGTAGTCGAACGCGGCAAAGATCGCGACGAACGTCATGAACCCGACGATGTAGGTCCCGATCCGCGCCGTCGTGTCCTGTCTGACCTGCTTCAGCGTGTACCGGAGCCCGACGCGGGCCTCGACCTCGTCTGGCCCACCGCTCTCGTCGCTGTTGTCCGGCGTGTCGTCGTCCGAAGTTGCGCTGTTGACAGACATTACTCGTCACCGTATGTGACCCGCGGGTCGAGGTAGCTGTACGTGATGTCCGTGACGATCACGCCGATCACGTAGACGAACCCAAACACGAGCGTCGTGCCCATGATCAGCTGGTAGTCCTGATTGTTGATCGCAGTAATGATCAACCGGCCCATCCCCTGAATCTCGAAGACGGTCTCCGTGAGGACGGCGCCGCCGAGCGCGGTTGAGAGCCCCAGGCCAATGATGGTGATCACCGGGAGCTGCGCGACTTGGAACGCGTGCTTGCGCACGATCGTCGACTCGGGCACGCCGTACGCCCGAGCGAGCTTCACGTACTCGCCCTGGAGCGAATCGACCATCGACGAGCGCTCGATCCGGGTGATCTGCGCCATCTGGAGCGTTCCGAGCCCGATCATGGGTAAGAAGAGGTGATGCGCCGTCTGGCGTAACACCCCAATCCGCGTCGCTGCCCCCCGCACGTCCGCCGGGTCGGCCCACGGGAGGACGAGCCCTCGCGCGGGGAACCATCCGAGGTAGAACGCGAAGACGATGATCAACACCAGCCCGATCCAGAACGACGGCGTCGAGACGCCGATGAGCGAGACGATCCGCGAGACGTGGTCCGCCGGCTCATTGCGCCGCTTCGCCGAGATCACGCCGAGCGGGATCGCGGTGACGATCGCGAACGCGAACGCTGACAGCATGAGCAGCAGCGTCACTGGGAGCCGGAGCAGGATCATCTCCAAGACAGGGCGGTCGTAGTAGATACTAAGCCCTAGATCTCCCGTTGCGACGCCGCTGAGGTACGTGAAGTACCGAACGTGTATCGGTCGGTCGAGGCCGTACTGGGCCCGGATCGCCTCGACCTGCTCCTGTGCCGGCGTTGGCCCCAACATGATCTCGACCGGATCGCCGGGAATCTGGTTGGCTAGGAAGAAGGTTATCGTCACGATACCTATCAGTACGGGTATCGCCTGTGCGAACCGCCGGAGTGTGTACCGAAGTAAACTCACTGTCGTGGATCTCTTGTTGCTTCGACTCGGTTTTTGCTGTCGCTTATCTGTTTCGCTCCCGCCGACGTGCCAATTTGGAGCCGCAAGCGGGCAGCCGACCCCGCCGCCAACCGCCCAAGAGGGCACACTTACGGCCCAACCCGCTCCGAGCGCGCACCGCCCGGGTCCGCTCCGTGGGTCCGATCCCCAAACCTCCGGGGCCGGTTATCGGTTCACAGTGACGCCGTCCAGCTGGACCTCCGACGAGATCGGGTGCGAGCTGAAGCCCTCCACCACGTTGCGCACGCCGTAAGAGTTGTTCAGGTTGTACGCCGGCATGTGGACGCGCCCTTCGAGCAGCGTCGTCGTCGCGTCGATGTAGAGCTGGCGACGCTCCTCGCGGTCAGACGACTCGCGGGCCTGCGTCAGCATCTGCGAGGCCTCGTCGTAGTCGTGGAACGTCCCGTTGTTCGTGCCTTCCGTTTCTTGGCTCAGCAGGTTGTACGCGAACGTGTCTGGGTCCGGCGAGCCCGACCAGCCAAGGGTGTACATGTTGTAGTCGTCCTCGCTACCAGTGACGTACGCGTCGAGGAACGTCCCCCAGTCGAGACGCTGGACTTCGACATTCTGGAAGCCAGCATTCTGGAGCCCGTCGCCGATGGAGATGCCGATCTGCTCGCGCTTGTTGTCCGGCGGCACGATGATCCGCCAGTTGTAGTCCATCGAGACCCCGGCCTCCTCGAACAGCGCCTGCGCCTCTTCCAGGTCCTGATCGTGTTGAATGTCCGACCACTCGTCGGTCGGGAAGTCCCACTCCTCAGAGATCGAGGCCGGGTAGGGGCTATGTTGGCGGACGCCGGCCGGCTCGACGAAGTTCTCGACTGCTTGGTCCATCGAGACGCAGTAGTCGACCGCCTCGCGGACGAGCGGGTCGCTCGTCGGTCCCTCGCCGCAGTTGAACGCGAGATAGAAGTACCCAATCCCCGGCTCTTCTGTCAGCGTGGCGTTCTGGTTCCCTTCGACCGTCTCGTACAGCTGCGGCGGAATCGATTCGACGATGTCGACGTTCCCAGTCTCCAGCTCGGTGACCCGCGTCGTCTGTTCGACTATCGGCTCGAACTCGACTGTGCTGATCTCCGGGAGGTTATCGCTGTCCCAGTAGTCGTCCCACCGCTCCAGCGTCGCGTAGCTCTCCGGCCCCCACTCGGCGAGCCGGAACGGCCCGGAGGTGACCGGGCCCATGTTGTACGCGTCCGTGTCTTCCTGTCGGACGGAGGCGTTGACGACGTTCCGGGCCATGGCGATCGTGAACGCGCCGTACGGGTACGAGAGGTCGAACTGTGCGGTTTTCTCATCGATCACCTCCCCGGTATCGATCATGTCGACTTCTGATGCGTTCTCGGTCTGTTCCTCGACGGGCGCCAGCATCGTGTGAACGACATCTTCCGCGGTGACGGGATCGCCGTTCTTGAACTGGGCGTCCTCGCGGATCGGGACGATGAAGCGCGTGCCGTCGCGCTCGACCGTCGGCATGTCCGCGGCGATCTTCGGCTCCAGACTGACGCCGTCGCTGTACTCGTAGAGCCCGTCGAAAATCCGCCCGGCAATCTGCGCGGACGGCACGTCGTTCATGACGACGGGGTCCATGTCGAGCGGGCCCTTCGCCTGCGCGAAGTACAGGGTCGGGGCGCTGCCGCCGTCGGAGCCGTCCGAACCGTCACTGCCGTCAGAGCCGTCGCCGTCTGAGCCGTCCGAACCGTCGCCGCCGTCCCCCCCACCGGCACACCCGGCGAGCAGGAGGGAGGTGCCGGCTGCTCCGCCGGCGAGGACCTTCCGTCGCGAAATGCGTTGTGTGTGTTGTCGACGCATACAGTCGTCCACTTGTTTCTATTTAATAAGTACTTTGGGTTGGCGTGGTCGTATGGTCATCTCTGTTCGCTTTGTTGTCCTTTTGTCCATACGTACTCCGTCGAACTCCGTCCGAATCAGGGAGAAACGGCTGCCATGATCCGAAATTTATTGATATATCAGTGGATAAAAATCGGACAAAATACTGATATTTTGCGTGCGGCACGCGACCGGCGAGTCAGTTTGAGTGCGGCACCCGACCGGCGAGTCAGCGCTCGCTCGGCGCCGCGTCCTCCGCGGCGTCTCCGGTGCCAGTCACCGTTCCGACCCCTTTGCTCGACCCCTCGCGGAAGACGAAGCGCTGTCCCTCCTCGATCAGGTACGGCCGGAACTTGAACCGGACGCGCGCCTCGCCGGTGTCGCCCGGGAGCAGTCGCCCCTCGTCCGGGAAGAACGCGGCCGCCTCGGAGACGGTTTCGAGGTGGACGACCGGCTCGTACCCCTCCTGAATCCGCGTCGGGTGGTTGAGCACCATCACCTCGGCGTCGAACTCGCGGACCGGTTCCGGCTCGCTGTCTCGGGGGACCAGCGCCATCCCGCGTTCGATCTCCGCCTCGTCGACGCCCTTCAGCGCGATGCCGACGATCCGCCCGGCCGTCGCCTTGTCGACCCGGTGGTAGTGCATCTCGATCGACCGCACCTCCACCTCGCGGAACGAGCCGTCGAGCATGGGCCCGAGGAGGAGCTCGTCGCCCGTCTCGACGGTCCCCGAATTCACCGTGCCGGACGCGACGGCGCCCACGCCCGTCACCTTGTAGCTGCGGTCGACGTACATCCGGAAGGCCTCCCGGTCCGGCGTCGCGCGCTTCGGGAGGCGCTCGAACAGCCGGTCGAGCGTCTCGACCCCGTCTTTCGTCACCGCGCTGGTCCGCAGCAGGGGGACGACTCCGTCGCCGACCTCCGCGACCGCGGTGTCGACGCCGTGCCGGTCGACCAGCAGCGGGGTCTGGCCCGCGTCCCGGAGCATCGACTCGACCTCGCGCTCGACCGCGGCGAGCCGGTCGTCGCCCACGGCGTCCGCCTTCGTGATCGCGACGATCGTCGGGAGCTCGGTCGCTAGGAGGATGCCGAGGTGTTCGCGGGTGGTCTTCGTCGGGCCGTCGTCGGCGGCGACCACGAGGAGCCCGTAGTCCAGTTTCTGGCCGACGATCCCGCGGATCGTCGTCCGCAACCACGGCTCGTGGCCGACGGTGTCGACGAAGGAGACGAGCCGGTCGGCGGCCTCGACGACTCCCGCACGGTCGGACTTGCGGTGGGGGTTGTCCATCCTGACCGGCTCGTCGGCGCCGTCGGCGAAGCCGTACACCGCGTACGAGAGGTCGGCCGAGAGGCCGCGCTCGACCTCGTGGGGCTGGACGTCGAGGAAGCCCCGCGTGCCGCCCTGCCCGTCGTCGGCGCGCCCGGTGACCAGCGTCCCGACCAGCGTCGACTTGCCGTGGTCGACGTGGCCCGCCGTGCCGACGACGAGGTGGTCCTCGTCGGCCTCGAACACGCCGCCGTCGCGGAGCGTGGCGAGCCCCACGAGGCCCGCCTCGTCGCCGTCGCCGCCGGAGCCGGCGCTCCACGTCTCGGCGTCGGCGATGTGGGCGTCGGCCTCGTCGGCCAAAAGCGAGAGCACGTCCATGGTCTCGGAGAAGGCGTCGGGGGAGACGCCGGCCAACCCGCCGTCGTCGGTCACGCCGAGGACGTAGGTAGCCTCGCCGTCGCCGGAGAGGACACGGTGGCGGAGCTGAGCCACGAGCGACTCCATGCGCCCGTCGGCGAGGTGAACCTCGCGCGTCAGGCGCTCCTTGAACTCGATCGCGCCGCCGTCTCGCTCGCCGCGCTCGATGGCCCGCCGGAGGGCGGACCGGTCAGCGCTCATATTCGTCCGTAAGCGACAGCCGGGCTTAACGGTTTTCGTGGTACGTGCCCCCACGGCTCGTGATCGGTACCGAGCCCTCGGGAGCGCTCCCGAACGACGCACATCGCTCGCCCCGGAATCCGGACGCTCGCCGGAAATATTATTAACTCAGGCAGTATAGTTATTACTGTACAATGACGGCATTCGAGAGCGACACCGACGGAGCGACGAGCGGTCGCGGCTCGATAGCGCCCCGGGAGTGGGCGATCGGCGTCGGCGGCGTGGTCGCGCTCGCCGGCCTCTCGGCGCTCGCGCTCGCCGCGGGCGTCACGTGGAAGCTGCTCGCCATCTCTTGGACCGCCTTCGGCGCCATGGCCGTCGGCGCGCCGCTGGGGGCTCGGACGGTTGCGGCCGATCACCCCCTCGAACCGGTCTGGGGGTACGGACTGGCGAGCGGCGCGATGGTGACGAGCACGGCGCTGTTCCTGATTCCCCAGGCGCTCGCCCAGCACACGCGGTTCGGCGGGCTCGGCATCGCGGTCGGATTCTTGGCCGGGTACGCCGGCCACTCGCTCGGACACCGGTTCGCGCACCTCGACCTCCCCGTCGAGCACACCGCGGTGGAGCTGACGGTCCACGCCCTCGCGGCCGGCGCGATAATCGGCGCCATCTACGGCGCGATGCCGTCGCTCACCTCGCTGCTCGGGATCGCGCTCGTCTCTCACAAGGCGCCGGCCGGCTACGCGGCGGCCCGCCGCCTTGCGGCCCGCGACCGGTCGATCGTCACTCTCGCGCTCCCGGCGGCGGCCGTCGGCCTCGTCGCCCTCCCGGTGGCCGCGATCGGACTCACTCCGTCCAGCGTCCTCCGTGGGGTGCTGTTCGGCGTCGGGGCCGGCGTGTTCCTCCACGTCGCCGTCGACCTGCTGCCGGAGTGTACGGCGGGGAGCGAGACCTGTCCCGCGGACGCCGCGAGCGACGGTCACCGGCCCCGCGACCGACTGCGTACCCACGCGGCGATCAGCTCCGTCACCGGCGGCGTCGCCGTCGCCCTCGCCTGGCTCCTGATCACCTGACGATCTCTCCCCGCGGTCCGGCGTCCACGCCCGACGTTACGACTCCGTCAGGTCGACGTAGGTCCGCCGGACGGTCACCGGCGTCACGCCGGCCACGTCCGCGGCCGCCTGCTGCGTACACTCCGCGTCGAGCTCCCGGGCCGCGGTGTACAGACAGGCGGCCGCGACGCCGACCGGGTTTCGGCCGTTGGCGATCCCTTCCTCGACGGCGCGCTCGGCCAGCTCGCCCGCCCGACGCTCGACGGCGGGATCGCAGCCGAGGTCGCTCGCGAACCGCGGGAGGTACTCCGCGGGACCGCTGGGCGCGATCGGCAGGCCGAGTTCGCGGTTCATCGCGTCGAAGGCGGCCTGGTGCTCGTCCTCCGTCGCCTTCGCCTCGGCGCACACCTCGCCGACCGTGCGGGACACGTCGGCCGTCCGGCAGGCGACGTAGACGCAGGCGGCCGCGAAGCGCTCCAGCGAGCGCCCGCGGAGCAGGCTCTCCTCCTGCGCGGAGTCGAACAGCGCACAGGCGGTGTCGCGGACGCTATCGGGCAGGCCCATGACGCCGGTGAGCCGCCGGATCTCGGTGTACGCGTACACCTTGTTGCGGTCGCGCTTCGTCGAGATCTGCGCGCGGTTGTGCTGGGTCCGCATCCGGGCGAGCCGGCGGCGCTTGCGCCCCTTCACCTTGGTCGACCGGCCGATCTCCGTCGAGAGCCCGCGGTCGTGGCGGGACCGCGTCAGGGGCGCGCCGGTGCGTTTCGGATCCGTGTCCTCGTCGTCGAACGACCGCCACTCGGGGCCGTGGTCGATCCGGTTGGCGTCGACGACCAGCCCGCAGTCGGCGCAGACGCGCTCCGCGCCGTCGACGCGCGTGCGGCCGCCGCACTCCGGACACGTCTCGCGGTTTCCGGTCTCGGCGGCGGACGCGGTCTCGGACCCCTCGGCGGCCGCTGTGCGGTCCGCGGTCGCGGCACCGTCGGCGGTCGCCGAGCGGTCCGTCGTCGCGACGTCGTCGGTCTCTGTACGGGGCGAACGAACGCGGGTCGAGCGTGCGTCACTCATCACACGTCGAACTCCGGCCCGAAGCCTTACTTAAACCCGGGCGAATCGGCGGTCGATCGGCCGGATCGGCGCCGCCGAACCGACCGGTTATCGGTCGGTGATCGCGGCGGCGACCGCGCCGCGGTACGGTGGTTTTAAGATTTCGTGTGAGACACGAATCCGCATGACGCTGTCGGAGATCGCGGCGGGGGTCGAGGTGACCTCGCGCCAGCGCGATCGCGGAGTCGCCCTCGCCGACGACACGGAGACGCCGCTCATCGACCGCCTGTCGGACCACGCCGAGTCGCTCCCGTGTACGTCAGAGGCGACCGCCACGCTCGTCGACGCCTACACCGCCGGCTGGAGCGTCGGCGACGCGGCGCGTGAGGCGGGCGTCAGCCCGATGACGGCCGCGAAGGCGCTCCACCGCTGCGGCGTCGCGGGCGTCTGTCCGCTCTCACCCACCGCACGTGACATCGTCCGCGACTGGCTCGCCGGCCGGACCCCCCGCAGCGAGGCCGTCGCGCTCACCGGCGGCGACGAGGCGGACTTCGCACTGGCGACGTACGTCGAGACGCACGACCCGGTCGAGCCCGTCGCGGAGGCGGTCGACGCGCAGGTCGCCGGCTCCGCGCCGCTGGGAGACGGACTCGGCGCCGACGACCCCCTCGGCGACGCGCTCGGCTCCACCGACGGCCTCCGCTGAGCGCCGATCCCGTCTTTCCGCTCCGCGTCAGGGCGCGAACCGCTCGACGAGGCTCGGCTCCGGAAACTCCACGTCGAGCGTCGCGTCGAACGCCGCCTCGTACGCGGTCGCGATCGCCCGCGCGTACGCGTCATCCCCTCTAGCCGCGGTCGGCGCGGCCGCCACCTCGGGATCGGTCGCCGGCACGCGGACGACCCCGTCGCCCTCCTCGCCGTCACCGCTCCCCGGTCGCTCGATCGCGAGCGTCGCGTCGAGGCTCCCGCCGACGTCGGCGATCCGGCCGCGGAGCCGCTGGGCCGCGTCGCGCCCGTGGACCGTCGCCGGCCTGACCGCGACCGCGCGGTCGACCGCCGTCGCGGCCGCGACGGCCTCGTTCGACCCGACCGGCGCGGCGTCGACGACCACCGCGTCGTACGTCGTCGCCGCCTCGCCGATCCGCCGCTCCAACTTCCGGGCGGCCTCCGCCGTCTTCGCACGCGCGACGCGCTCGAACGGCGCTCGCGCGGGTATCGCGTCGACCCGTCCCGGGAGCTCCGACGCGTCGCGCTCGCCGTCCGCGGTCCGCCCGCTGTCCCCGCCGGTCCCGATGACCGGATACGCCGCCGCCGACAGCGCCGCGTCCGAGTCGTCCGTGAGGAGCGCCGTGAGGTCGGGGTCGATGCGCCCGCTCACGTACTCGGAGAGTCCCTGCGTCGTGAACGCGGCGTCGACGACGGCCACGTCGGCGCCGTCGCGCGCACCCATCGCCGCCAGCTCGACAGCGGTCCGCGTCGTCCCCGCGCCGCCGGTCGCCCCGACCAGCGCGAGCGTCGTTGCGTTCATACGCCGGCCTCGCCGGAGGGTGTTCTTAAGAATCGCGAACTCGGGCGGCGGGTCGCGCCGGCGCTACTTCCCTCGCCGTCGTTACCCGTCTATCGCGGCCGCGACCTCGTCGGCGACCGCGTCGAGTTCGTCGTCGGAGAGGTCCGGCCGCCCGCCGGCGACTGCGTGGATCGCCGCGCCGCCGTCGCCCTCGAAGCGCGGGACGACGTGAACGTGGACGTGCGGGACCTCCTGCCCGGCCGCCTCGCCGTCGTTGACGCCGACGTTGGCCCCGTCGGCGCCGACGGCCGCTTGAATCTCCGGCGTGAGCGACGCGGCCGCGCCGAACAGGTCGCTCGCGAGGTCGGCGTCGAGGTCGCCGACGTGGTGCGCGTGCGACTTGGGGATCACGAGCGTATGTCCGCGCGCGAGCGGGTTCGCGTCGAGGAACGCCAGCACGGAATCGGTCTCGTAGACGGTGCGCGCCGGGATGTCGCCGGCGACGATCGAACAGAAGATACAGTCGTCGGACATACCCGAGCGATCGCTCGGCCGTCTCATCAAGGTTTCCCGGGGCGGCTGTCCCTCAAGATTTGCGCCGTCGCGGCGCCTGCGTCCCGCGCCGCCAACGGACCTATATCCGCCGCGCCGAAACGGCGGGTATGGACGACCGGCTCGAACGCGTGATCCGCCAGCAGCTCCGCAAGGCGGGCAAACAGTTCGAGGAGGCCAAACGCGCCTACGCCGAGGGGCGCGACGACCCCGAGGGCGACGCGGCGGCCGCGGCGCGGTTCGACCTCCCGACCGACGAGTCCGGCGCGGCGCGCATCGTCTGCCGCCGCCACGCGGAGCGCCGGACCGTCCCGGTCGACGCCGAGGGCCGTCCGGCCTGCTTCGAGTCGGGTCACCCCGACTGCGAGGGGTGCGCCGAGGACGTCCGCGACGGCGTCGTCGAGACGTGGTGACGGGGGACCGGCGCTAGGCTCCCACCGATAGCGCCGCGGTCCGACACGCCCCGGTTTGTTTTCAGACGTACAGGTGCGGCGCATGAACCGGACCGCCGCCGTCGCCGGACTCTTCGCCGCCGTCGCCGGACTTGGTGCCGGATACCTCGTTGACTTCACGGCGCTCGGGTTGCGGTTCCGCCCGCCCTTATCCCCCACGCGCGGGGCTCCTCGCCGAGCTGGCGCTCCCGCTGCCGAACGCCATCTGAGGCGACTCGCCTCGGCGCTCGGGCGGCCCGACGGCGTCGGTGCGACCGCTCTCGGCGCGACGACGGCACAGAAGAGATATACCGAGCGGCTGAAAACAGGTGGAAACGTCAGAATGACGCGATCGATCAGTCGACGAGCGGCGCTCGCAGGGCTCGGCCTCGCGGCCGCCAGCGCCGGCTGTCTCGGTCGCACGGAGAACATCGCCGGCCGCGATCCCCCCGAGCAGCTGACCCTCGAGATCAATGCCACGCCGGCGGACGCCGACCCCAACGGGATCCGCATCGCCAGACAGCTCGAAGAGCACCTGACCGCCGTCGGCATCGATGTCCGGCTCAACACCGTCGGACAGACCGACCTCTGGCGGAAGGTGCTCATCAACCAGAACTTCGACCTCTACGTCGGGCAGTTCGTGGAGACGGAGCCGTTCGACCCCGACGCGCTGTACGGGCTGACCCACTCGCGGTTCGTCGCGGAGTCGGGGTGGCAGAACCCCTTCGGCCTCACGGAGATGGCCGTCGACGACCTGCTCGAACGGCAGCGCCGGGCGGCCGGTCGCGACCGCGACGACGCCGTCGACGCCCTCCAAGAGACGGTGTGTGAGCTTCGGCCCTTCTCCGTCGTCGCGTTCCCCGACGCGCTCACCGCCGTCCAAGAGAGCCGGTTCGACGGCTGGACGGAGGACCGACAGCCGCTCTCCGTCACCGGGCTCCTCGAACTCGACGACGTCGCCGCCGACGGCTCGGGAGGCGGCGGTTCCGCGACGAACGCGTCGGCGGGCGGCGTCGAGACGACGACCGACGCGGCCGCCGCCGACGCGACGGGGGACGCCCTCCGGCTCGTGACGACCGACGACCGGATCACGGAGAACTGGAACCCGATCGCCGCCGAATACCGGAACCACGGCACGTTCACGGGTCTGTTGTACGACCCCCTCGTCCGCGCGGACGGCGACGAGTTCTTCCCGTGGCTGGCGACCGGCTGGGAACGGGTCGACGAGACCACGCTCGACGTCACGCTCCGAGAGGCCCGGTGGCACGACGGCGAGCCCGTGACGGCGAGCGACGTGGCGTTCACCTACGCGTTCCTCCGCGACACCTCCCTCGGGAACGTCGAGACCCCGGTTCCGACCCCCCGGTTCCGCGGCCGGAGTTCCGTCGTCGAGGGGGCGCGCGCCCGCGACGAGTCGACGGTCCGACTCACCGTGGCCGACGTGAACGAGACGGTCGCCGCCAGGGCGCTCCGGGTGCCGATCCTCCCGGAACACGTCTGGTCGGAGCGGACCGGCGCGGCGACGATCGCCGGCTTCGAGTTCGACTTCGAGACCACGGAGGCGATCGTCTCGAACAACCCCGACCCCGTCGGGAGCGGGCCGCTCCGGTTCGTCGAGGCGACCGCCGGGGAGTCGGTCGCCTTCGAGCGGAACCCCGACCACTTCCTCGTCCGGCCGACGCCCGAGGACGACGCGGACGCGTCCGGGGAGACCGCTGACCCGCGAGCGGGGGTCCCGTCCCGATACCACGGGAAGCCCGCCTTCGGCCGGCTCCGCATCGAGGTCCTGCCGTCGGACATCTCGGCCGTGGAGTCGGTCGCCGAGGGACTCGCGGACGCCACCGTCTCGAACCTCGGGCCCGAGTCGGTCCCGCGGATCGGTCGCTCGGCTGACGCCCGGCTCGTGAGCGGGCGGTCGGCGGCGTTCTACCACGTCGGGTACAACGTGCGCCGGAGCCCGCTGTCGAACCCCCGGTTCCGGGCGGTGATCGCTCGGCTGATCGATAAGACCGCGATCGTCGACGGCGCCTTCGACGGTTACGCGCGGGCGGCGACCTCCCCGCTCGCGGCGTCCTCGGCTGATGTTCCGGAGTCGGTGGCGTGGGCCGACGGGAGCGACCCAGTCCACCCGTTCTTCGACGACGGTGGGTCGCTGGACGTCGCGGCCGCCCGCGAGGCGCTCCGGGAAATCGGGTACCGGTTCGACGGCGAGGGGCGGCTGCTCTCGCGGGGGCGATGACGCCGTTCCTCTCGGTCCTCACGTCGGTCGTGGCGTGGGCCGTGGCGATGCTGGTCGTCGCGAGCGTCGCGGTGATCGGTCCCGCCCGGCTCCGCGAGACGTGGAGCGGGCTCCGCGACCGGCTCTGGGACGCGCGTCGGGCCGTCGCTGTCGTCTGCGCGGTGCTGATCGCCAGCGCCGTCGGGCGCCCCCCGCTACTGGACGTCTCCAGGCTGTTCGGCCTTCAGGCGACGGCGTTCATTTACGGGCTGGAGGGCGGGTTCGTCGCGTGGGTTCAGGCGACGTTCGCGACCCCCGCGCTGACCGCCTACTTCTCGTGGGTGTACGTGTACGGCTACGCGTTCCTGCTCGCGTTCCCGCCGGTCGCGTACCTCGCGCTCCCCCGGACAACGACGTTCAGCCGCGTCCTCGTCGCGTACGCGCTCAACTACGGGATCGGGCTGGTGCTGTACACGGCGGTGTTCGCCCACGGCCCGCGGAACGTGATGCCCGACATGGTGACGCCGCTGCTGTTCACCACGCAGCCCGACGTGATGGCGCTGACGAGCGAGGTGAACGTGAACTCGAACGTCTTCCCGTCGCTTCACACCTCGCTGTCGGTCACCGTCGGGACGTTCGCGGTGCTGACCCACGAGGAGTACCCCCGGTGGACGCCGGTCGCGGTCCCGCTCTCGCTGTCGGTCGTCGTCGCGACGATGTACCTCGGCATCCACTGGCTCACCGACGTCGTCGCCGGGTTCGCGCTCGCGTTCGGCTCGGTGGCGCTCGCGTACCGGCTGGTCGAACCGCGGTCCGACCCCGGAGTCACGCGCGACGGCCCGGAGGACGACCAGCCGCCGTCGGAGCCGAACGCGAGCGACTGACCCCCTCGACCGCCGCCGAACACACCGTTTTGTATCGCCGGGCGTTACGCCCGTCCATGAGCGCCGACCGACAGACCATCACGGTGTACTCGGACTACGTCTGCCCGTTCTGTTATCTGGGTCGTCAGTCCCTCTCACAGTATCAAGAGAACCGCGACGAGGAGCTCGCGATCGACTGGCGCCCGTTCGACCTGCGGAGCCAGAAGCGCCGCCCGGACGGGACGATCGACCACTCCGTCGACGACGGGAAAGACGACGAGTACTTCGAACAGGCGAAACAGAACGTCCGCCGGCTCGCCGACGACTACGGCGTGGAGATGGACCTCGACATCGCCGAGGATGTCGACTCGCTCCCCGCCCAGATCGTCTCGTACTACCTCCGTGAACACCACGACTACGAGACGTGGCTCGCCTTCGACGAGGCGGTCTTCGCCGCGCTCTGGGAGGACGGTGAGGACATCGGCGACGCCGACCTCCTGGCCGAACTCGCCGTCGACGCGGGCGCCGAGGCCGACGAGGTGCGGTCGGCCCTCGACGACGAGACGCTCCGCGAGACCGTCCGCGAGCGGTTCACCGAGGCGCAGCGGGAGGGGATTACCGGCGTGCCGACCTTCGCATACGACGGGTACGCGGCGCGCGGCGCCGTCCCGCCCGAGCAGCTCGAACGGCTCGTCGAGGGGACCTGAATCCGTTCGTCGTCGCGGTGAGGCACCGACCGTTCGCCGTCCGAGGAGCCCGGTAGCTCGGCCGAGCGGGAAGAACACCACTAATTAATACCACTAGGTTGTATCACGCCTATGCCCGAGTACGAGCCGGTCGAGCCGCCGGTCGCGCTGACGATCGCCGGCAGCGACAGCGGCGGCGGGGCGGGGATCCAAGCGGACCTGACCTCGATGCGCGCGCACGGCGTCCTCGGCACATCAGTCGTGACGGCGACGACCGCGCAGAACACCCGCGGCGTCGAGGACGTTCACCCCCTCCCCGCCGATCACGTCGCGAGCCAGTACGCGGCGGTCGCCGACGACTTCGCCGTCGGGGCGATCAAGACGGGAATGCTGGCGACCGCCGAGACCGTCGAGCAAGTGACTGAACTGGTCGCGGAGACGGACGCCCCGCTCGTCGTCGACCCCGTGATGGTCGCGGCGACCGGGGATCGCCTGCTCTCGCCCGCCGCGGAGGACGCCTACGAGGGGCTGATCGCGGACGCGACGCTCGTCACGCCGAACGCCGACGAGGCCGCGGTGCTGACCGACGCGCCGGTCGACACCCCCGCCGATGCCGAGCGCGCGGGCCGCGAGCTCGTCGCGCTCGGCGCCGACGCGGCGCTGGTGAAGGGCGGGCACCTCGACGGCGAATCCGGCGAGAGGGACGCTGTCGTCGACACCCTCGTCCGGGCCGACGACGCGGGTGGTAGTGCCCCGGAACGCGTCGCGCCGACCGTCGACCGCTTCGAGACGCCGCGGATCGACACCGAGGCGACGCACGGTTCCGGCTGCGCGCTGTCGAGCGCGATTGCCGCGCGACTGGCGAGAGGGGAGCCGCTCCGCGACGCGGTCCACGCCGCGGTCGCCGGGATGACCGAAGCGGTCCGACGCGGTTACGACGTGGGAGAGGGCCCGGGCGCGGTCAATCCCACGGCGTTGGGTGAGGAGTGACGGACCCCGCCGCCGGAACTCACAGGTACGCGAGCGGGATCATAAGCGCGACGCCGAGCGCGACGCCGCCGACGAGGACCGGTTTGCCGCCGCGCGGGAGGTCGGCGCCCGTTTCGAGCGCCTCGGGGACGAACTCCGAGAGGACGAGGTAGATCATCGCGCCCGCCGCGAAGCCGAAGCCGTACGGGAGAAACTCGCGGGCGTACCGGACGAACGCGAACGCGATCACGGCGCCGATCGGCTGCGGGAGACTTGAGAACACCGACCACCACACCATCTTCCACTTCGAGACGCCCATCGCCCGCAGCGGGATCGAGATGGCGGTCCCCTCGGGGACGTTGTGGATCGAGATGGCGACGGTCATGAACACGGCGAGCAGCGGGACGGTGAAGCCGAACAGCGCGGTCCCGCCCTCCAGCCCGAGGTCGGCGAAGGAGACGCCGACCGCGATCCCCTCCGGAAAGCTGTGGACCGTCAGCACGCCGAGGATCAGGATCAGCTTCTTGAAGTCGGCCTCCTCGTACTCCCGCGGATCAATCTCGGCGTCCGCCAGGACCTCGTGCGCGATGACGACGAGGACGACGCCCGCGAGCATCCCGACGCCGATCTCAACCGCTGTCCCCTCCGCGAGCCCCTCTTGGATCAGCCCGAACAGCGACGCGGAGAGCATGATCCCCGACGCGAACCCCCACAGCGCCACGTTCCCGCGGTCGCTGATCGTCTCGAAGAAGAAGAACGGCAGCGCGCCGATCCCGGTCGCCAGCGCCGTGATCAACCCGGCGACGAACACGAACGCGTAGGCGTCGAGTGCGACCATTCGTACGCGACGGTACGCCGCTCCGGGTCATAACTCCGAGGGACGCCCCCACGCGCTGGGAGCTACCTACCCCTCCGAGGCGAAGCCGAGTTCACCCCAGGCCGCGAGCGAGACCGGAAATAAGCACCAACAGAAACAGCGCGACGAGGAGCAGGAGTACTGCGAGCTTGGTGCCGAGCGCGCAAGACGGACCGCCGCCTCGAACTCCGCTCCGTCGCGGTCGAATCGGTACGTCCACGTTCACTATCCGCCCCGCGGTCGAATCGAAGTCACCGGTCAGTCTCCGCCGCGACGGCGTCGACCGTGCTCGGCGAAGCGGCGGCGCCGGTCGCGTCCCCCGCGCTGGCCGATCCGTTCGCCGTCGGCTCGGTCGTGTTCTCCGGCGGCTCCGGCGACGGTTCGGACGGCTCCGACGCGTCGTCATCGTCCGTCTGGCTCGTCGCGTCGGTCTCCGACCTCTGCGCGTCAGACGTGCTGTCGTCGGTGTTCGTGTCGTCGGTGTCCGACGTGTCGTCATCGTCTGTCAGAGTCTTCGCGTCGGTCTCCGAACTCTGTGCGTCAGACGTGCTGTCGTCGGTGTTCGACGTGTCGTCGGTGCCCGAGGATGTCACGGCCGGGTCGGACTCGTTGCTGTCCGTGTCTGCGGATGTCACGGCCGGGCTCGACGCGCTCTCGTTCGCAGCGTCAGACGTATCGGAATCCGTGGAGTCCGGCGTTTCAGACGGACGATCCTCGTTTTCCACGGTTGCCGTTTCGTTCCCCGACTGATCCGCTTCGGCTGTCGCCGAGTCGGTTACCGGGACCGAGGCGTTGGTGTCCGCGGTGGGTTCCGAGACGTTCTCTTCGGTAGGCGCCGAGACGTTGCCGCCAGTGGGCGCCGAGATGTTACTCCCAGCGGGCGCCGAGACGTTACTCCCAGCGGGCGCCGAGACGTTGCTCCCAACGGGCGCCGAGACATTCTGATCCAGTCCGGCGCCGTCTCCGTCAGGGTCGCTCGTCCCGTTCTCGACGGCCACCGCGGTGAGATCGACATCGGCGGTCTCGTTGGTCTGGTTGCCGTTGGTCGAGGTCTCGTTGATCTGGTTCAGTTCGTTCGGGGTTTCGAACGTCGCGGTCACGTCGACGCTCGCCGAGAGGACGGCGACCGTGGCTCCTCCGGCGAACGCGACGCCCCACACGAGGACCGCCAGCGCGACGAGCGCGACGAGCCCACGGTTCGCGGCCATCAGTCGCCCTCCCCGGCGGCCTCGGGACGTGAGACCGGTGTCGACCCGGGCGTCGACGCCGGCTCGGCCCCGTCCTCGGCCGCCGTCGTCTCCGCCCCGGCGGCGACCGCCGCCGAGTCGACGGTGTCGTTCGGCTCGGATGCGCCCCCGTCGGACTCGGGGGAGTCTCCGTTACGCATCGCGTCTGTCGTCGGTCCGCTTGCGTCCGTTTCGACAGCCGGATCCGGCGTTCCACCGCTGCGGTCCAAGACACCGCTGGCGGGCACCCACGCGGCGAGCGCCCCGAGCAGCAGCGTCGACACGCCGATCGCGACCGATATCGCGACGGCGGTCCGGAGCTCGAACGCGACGTACACCGCGTACGGGGCGAACGCGGCGAGCACCGCCGCCGCGCCGCCGACGGCGTCGACCGAGACGCCCCCGGAACCGCTCGCCTCCTCCGTCGCCTGCGCCGTCACGATTTCGGCCGCGGGACCGGGTCCAGCCGCCGGGTCGGGCCCGACTACCGGATCGAGTCCGGCCGTCGCCCCGTCTCCGTCGCCGGGTTCGTCGACGGGGTCGACCGGATCGAAGGTCATCGAGGGTTGCGATTCAGATCCGTCGCGGCCCCGGACGATAGACCAGATCTCCGTCGCGGCGAGCAGCCCGAACGGGAACAGGACCAGCGCGACGAACCCCACTCGCGTCCCCGCGAACTGGATCACGTACCCGATGTACGGGATCGTCAGCGTCACGGCGCCGATGAGGCTCCCGGCGGGGACGAGCCCCGGATCCGGCCCCTCGTTGGCGTCGCCCATCGTCTCGAACGCGAGCGTGCCGGCCTCGTCGACCACGTCGATCACGCGGTGCGTCACCGGCACGTCGCTCGTGCCGCGGACGAACGTGATCACGTCGCCCTCGGCGATCGCAGTCGGGTCGCGCTCGGCGACGATCACCACGTCGCCCGGCGCGATGGCGGGCGTCATGCTCGCCGTGAGCACGACGAAGCTCTCGTCCGCGCCGACGACCTCCGGCGCCGCGTACACCGCGAACGGTGCGACGAGGGCGATCAGCAGGACGATCCCGAGTAAGTTCGCCGCGCGCTTCGTCCGTGGTGATGTGAGTAGTTTGGTCATCAGTTCTCCTCCGTGCCGCACAGCGGCTCACCGCCCGTGGTCGCGGCCGCGGCGATCTCGTACAGCCCGCCGTAGACGTCGCCGACCCGGAGCGGAACCGAACAGCTCGTGTGGATGTTGACGCCCGCGTGGCCGCCGCCGTTGCCGCCATTTCCGTTTCCTCTGCTGCCGCCGCCGTTTCCGCCAGTACCGCCGGCGTCGGTCTCGGGGTCGGTGCCCGTCCCGCCGTCGTCGAGGTAGATGTTGGGGCCGATCCAGCCCGGGTCGCCGTTGGTCGGCGCGGCGGTCCCGTCGACCACGAAGGTCCCGTCCGGAGTCACCTCGCCGTCGAACACGGTCGTCCCGGCGGTGCCTCGACCGCCCGCGCCGCCGCCGGTGGCGACGACGACCACGGTCGCCGGGTCGTCGCCGAGGTACCGGAGCGTGAGCGAGCCGACCGCGACGCCGTTCTCGTCCTCGCAGGGGACGCACGCCGACGCGCACTCGGTCCCTACGAAGGGGTTCGACCTCGCCGCGTCCGCCTCGGCGACGTGGCGGCACTGCTCCGCGTACACCCGGAACGTCAGGTCGGTCGCCGCGCCGCCCACGTCGGGCGAGTCCGCCGGGAGGTACGGGAACACCTCGACGGCGACCGGGTCGTCGTCGGGCCCGAGACACCGGGCGTCGATCCGCACCCCGGTCGCGAGGTCGCGCTCGACCTCGGCGAGGGGGCGGTAGCCGCCGGTCACGGATTCGCCGTCGACGACGACCTCGACCTCTAGGGCGTTCCCGAGGCGATCGCCGTCCGGACAGGGGGTCGCGAGCCACACCCGTACCGGGTTCGCCGACGCCCCCACGTCAAACGTCTCGGGTCCGGGACGCTCGTCGAACGTCGTCCGATCAACCGTCAGCGGGCCGAGCGAGACGGTCCCGTCGGTGGGGTCCCCATCGACCGTCAGTCCGACCTCGCCGGCGCCGAAGACATTGCCCGGGAACGTCTCCCGATCGGCGAGGTACGCGCCCGTGCCCATGCCGCTCGCCATGCCGACCGCGCCGACGCCGCCGATCCCGGCGAGCAGCCGTCGTCGGCTCAGCCCGCTCGGGCGCCGCCCGCCGTCGTCGGGGCTCATGCGTCGCCTCCGGCGCCGCCGCCGCCCCCGGCCGCTACGTCCCCGTCGAAGGGGTTCCCCTCGGCGCCGCACTCGTCGGCGGCGAACTCCACGAGGGAGTCGACCGCGCCGCCCTGTCCGGCGTTGCCGCCCTCGCCGTCGAACTCCCACGCGAAGGTCAGGCAGCGCTGTTCGCCCGGGGCGAGGCAGCCGTCGCCGAGGAGCCCGGGGCGCAGTTCGATCCCGTCCGCGAGCGCGGAGCCGTCGATGTCCGCGAACGTCTCGTCGGCGATCAGCTCCCCGGCGCTCGCGAACTCGCCTTCGGCGCCGCCGCAGCTACCGATGCCGAATATCCCGGTGTCCTGCCGGACCGTGAGCGTGACGCGCTCCGCGAGCGCGGCGCTCGCGGCGTCGGCGCCGTCGAGGTGCGGGTCGATCCGCAGCCACACGCGGGCGGTGTCCTCCGGATCTTCGAGCCGGAGCCCGACGCTCGCGGTGCCGTAATCGTGCGGCAGCGCGTTGCCGACGTCGACGAGCCGGACGCCGACCGCTCCGACGTCGTCGACCGCGCCGACCGCGCTCGAATCAACGAGCGTCCCGTTCTCCGTGCGCCGCCACCCGACGAGCAGATTGAACGGCGTGTCCGTCTGAGCGTACGTGTAGTTCGTGTACTCGTCCCAGCTGTCCGTTCCCGTCGGTCGTCCGGAGGCGGCCCCGAGGGCCGCGAAGCCGACGGCTCCGGCGCCCGCGAGTGCCTCCCGCCGCGTGAGTCCCGATTCTTTCTGTGTCATTGTGTGTCGTCGCGGCTCCGAACGGCCGTATCGTCGATACCCTTCCTACTCTCACGACGCTCGTATGTATGCGTGCCCTACCCGCCCGGACCGGTGACCGTACCGGGCGGTACGGACGCCGTACCCGCCCGCGGTCGGCCGATCGGCAACAGACCTCCGTTCTCGCCCGCCGACGCCGCGACGCGGTCCGAGACGCGCTCTCAGGCCGACTGAACCCCCGCGCCGTCGTTGTGGCGCGCCTGCTCGGTGTAGAAGCCGAGGTCGAAGCCGAGCGCGTCGCCCTGAACCTCGTTGCCCACGCCGATCGGCAGCTCCCATTCGAGCGCGACGCAGTGCATCACGCCGTCGCCCGCGAACGGGTCGCGGTTCCCGTCGTCGGCCGGGTCGGCCAGCTCGCCGTACGGCGTCGCGCGGTTCCCATCGAGCGGGATTCCGTCGCCGCTCTCGAGCTCGTCGAGCACGTCCGCGAGCGAGCCCTCGATGATGATCTTCTCCTGTCCAGTCTGTGCCGCGAGGTTCCCGAACACCGAGGGAATGACGAGCGGGTCGTCGACGTCGTTGAAGAATGACAGATCGCCGCCCGGCCCCCCCACGGGGCCGGCCATCGACGACAGCACCGCGTCGTTCGCGCTGCCGACGGAGATGGTGTACACGTTCGTCGCGGGGTTCGGCGACGCCGCGCGGGCGTCGTCGGCTGCGTCCACGGGGTCGGCGAACTGGGTGCTGCCGGTCCCGTTGAACGACTCCCCGTCGGAGAGGACGATGTTCCGGAACTCGACGCCGCCGCGGCCGTTCGCGTCGAGTTCGGCCTGCGCGTCGTTGACGCCCTCGCCGATGTACGTCCCCGTCGCGATGCCGCTCGCGTTCGAGAACGGGTCCGCGTCGCTGTCGTCGATGTCGGGGTCGTTGTTCGTCCCGCTGACGACGTTCGCGAGCTTCTTCCGGAGCCCGTCGAGCGCGTCGTCGACATCGTCGAGGTCGGCCGTCAGCGGCTGGAGGAGCCCGGTCCTAGGCTCGGTGTCGCCGCTCCCCTCGCCGTCGAAGTACGTGACGCCGACTTGGACGTCCGACCCCTGCGACTCGAGGTAGTCGACGAACTGGCGGGTGCCGAGCTCGACGAGGTCGATCTTCGTGGTCTCGTCGTAGGTGGTCCCGCCCACCGTGATGTTATCCTCGCTCACCACGCCGTCGAACTGATCGTACAGCATCGACCCCGAGAAGTCCAGCGTGAGCATGATGTCGACCGGCTCCGCGCCGTCGTACACGTTGTCGCAGTCCTCGTCGTACCAGAGCTTCGCCTCAATGGCGTCGCCGAGGTCGCCGAGGTTATCCGGGTCGACGATCAGTTCCGGTTCGGTTTCGGTGCCGCCGTCGTCGTCGACGTTGTCCGCCTGCATCCAGATGTAGCCGGGGTTGTCACAGAGGTGGAGCGAGAAGGTGATCTCGCCGGAGTCGCCGGGCTTCACGTCGGTGAGCCGGACCAGCGTCTTCATCACCTCGCCCGTGACGGGGTCCGTGCCGAAGTCCGCCTCCGACAGCGGCGGGATGGTCTCGCAGTCCAGGATCGGGAGGTTCGCGCCGTTGCTGTCCTCGTCGTCCTCGTCCGGGAAGTCGCTGTACGTGAACACCTCGCCGTCGATCTCGATTGACTGCTCGCCGTCGCCGTTGTGGTCCGGGTGCGCGCTGACGAACTGGTTGCCCTCGCCGAAGTCGTAGGTCTGTTGCCAGTCGACGAGCAGGTCCAGCTGGCCCGCGGTGAGGGTGTTCCCGTCGAACGACTCGGTGTCGTTGAAGTACGCCGTGGTACCGAGACCGGCGCCAGCCGAGGCCACGCCGACCGCGCCGAGGCCGGCCAGCACGGTCCGCCGCGACAGTCCGATGGAGTCGATGTTGTCGTTGTCTGCCATGATTGTGAATCCCCGAAGGGAGTCCCACCGACGGAGTCGAACCGTCGTACGCCACGTGGGAGGACCGCGACCGCCGCGGTCGGGTGCGCTACGCTCCGCCCGCCCGTTTCAGACGGAAGTCGCGCGCTCGTTTCGGTCTTATTCGACGCTGATGTCGAAGGCGACTCCCTCCTCGGCTGTCAGATCGTAGTCGCCCTGTAGCGTGACCGTCACGTTACCGCTGATGGTGAATGCGTTCGCGACGTCCGCGGCGTCGGTGTCGAACACGAGGTAGGTGACATCGCGGTCGGAACCGTCGTCGTCGTTCGACGCGGAGATCGCGTCGGGACCGCTGAGCGACACCGGGGTGCCGTCTAGGTCCAGTCCGAGGTCTGTCACGGTGACGGTTGCCTCGTCGGCCTTCGTCGTGATGCCGAGCTTCCCGCTGGGGGCGGGAATCGTGCTGGCCACGTTCACGCCGTCAAGGGTGAACGAGGCGTTGGCGCTGCCGTCGTAGGTGTAGCTGAACGGGACCGTGCTACCGGACGACCAGCTGTAGTCGGCCGTGCTGGCGCTCCCGACGTCGGGGCCGACCGCGACTTCCCACGTGTTCTGACCACCGAAGCGGCCGCGAGCGAACGAGGTCTCCTGTTCGGTGGCGAACTCCTGCTGCTTGGCGAAGCCCTCGCCGGTCGTAGTCGTGATAGAGGGTTCACACGGGTTCGCCGTGCCGTCGTTGTGGCGCGACTGGAGCGCGTGGAACTCGAACTCCATCGTCAGCGAGTCCGACTGAACCTCGTTGCCGACGCTCGTCGGGATTTCCCACGAGAGGCATACGCACGGGCCGGTGATGAACGCCTCGCCCTCCTCGGGCTCGACCACGTCGGCGTACTCCGCCTGCTCGCCGGGAACGAGGCCGGCCATCCCGTCGCCGTCGAGGGCCGCGCCGTTGGAGATTGCCGCGATGACATCGACGAGCGAGCCGGAGACGATCTCTCCGTCCGCGAGGGGTTCACCGTCCTCGTCACAGTAGGCGAGACTCGCCATAATCGAGTCGCCGAGTTCGCCGAGATCGGGCGTGCTGTCGACGGCCGATTCGGGTTCGTTGATGCCGTTCTCCGCCTGCGAGAGGTCACCGCACGCCCACATGTACGAGGGGTTGTCGACGATCTCGAAGCAGAACTTCACTTCGCCGGAGTCGCCGGGCTTCACGTCGTCGAGATCGTAGAACATCCCGGCGGGGTCGCCGTCCTGCGTACCCATGGCGCTGTCCGCCATGTTCTCGACCGCACCGTCGCTGTCGTAGGAGGCCTCGTACAGCACGCGCAGGTCGAGCGAGCCGGCCGTCAGCGTGTTGTCTTCGAACGTCTCGGTGTCGTTGAAGTACGCCGTGGTGCCGAGGCCTGCGCCCGCGGAGGCCACGCCGACCGCACCGAGTCCGACCAGCATCTTGCGCCGCGATAGTCCGATTTTGTCGTCGTTCATTGTGTATCATCCCCGAAGGGAACTCCCGGCGGCGGTCGTGAACCGCCGCGTCGGCCGCCCGAAGGCGCCGAGCCGGGAACCGGACGTGTCTCGTCGTCCGGGGCCGCGTCGCTCCGAGGAGCTAGTTCGGATTGCTCACGTTATCGGTGCCGTTGGGGGCGGGACCGGGGCTGGTGCTGTTCACGTCGGTCCCGTTGAACGCCACCTGCGGGTTGTCGTTGTGCCGCGACTGCTCGGCGTAGACGGCGAGATCGAAGCTCACGGAGTCGGTCTGGATCTCGTTGCCGACATCCGCCGGGAGCGCCCACTCGAAGCCGATGCACTGGGTGGTCGCGCCGGGGTACGGCTGCCGACCCTCCTCCTGGCGGTTGCCGTCGAGCGCCTCGCCGTCGGCGAGCGCGTCGAAGACCTCGCTCATCGTGCCCGAGAGGATCTTCTGTTCACCCGCGAGGACGATCTGCGCGATCTCAGCGTAGACGGTGTCGAGGTCGGCCGGGTCGGGCGCGACGAAGGCGTCGTCGGAAGAGCTGGCGACGCTCTCCAACAGACCGGTGTCGGCGTTCCCGAGCGCGATAGTGAAGATGCGGATCCCGTTGTTCTTAGCGTCGGTCGCGGCGTCGGTCGCGGCGGTTTCATTAGACTGCCCGTCGCTCAGCAGGATCATCACCTTCGACGCGCCCGGCGTGGCGATGGTGCCGTTGAGGAGCTCGTCTTCGCCCTCGATGATACCGGCGGCGATCGAGGTGCCCCCGCCCGCGGTGTAGTTGTTGATCGCGTTCTGAACGGCTTGGTAGTTGGTCGTCAGCTCCTGGTCGGTCGACGCGCCGGAATTGAACGAGATCGCTGCGGCCTCGTCGGGCGACGAGAGGTTGCCGACGAAGCTGGTCGCGGCCGTCTTCAGCGCCGAGAGCGGTGCGCCGCCCATCGAACCGGAGACGTCGCTGACTAAGGCGACTTCCAGCTCCTGCTGCTGGCCTGTGCCCGTGGGTTCGTACACGTTGTCGCAGTCCTCGTCGTACCAGACGCAGACATCGATGAAGTCGGCAAGCTCGCCGATGCCGTCGGTGTCTTCTCCCTCAGCGTCCAGTTCGGGCTCGGACTGGCCGTTCTCTAAGTTCTCGGTTAGCTCGCCCGCGAGGTAGAGGTACGCGGGGTTGTCACAGATGTGAATGCTGATCGTGACCTCGCCGGAGTCGCCGGGCTTCACGTCGTCGAGCGTGAACACCGGGATCCCGTCGCCGTTGACGAGGTGAATATCTGCTTCAGGCGAACAGAACGGGAACTCTTCGTCTTGAACGAAATCCTCCCACTCTTGTAGCGCTGCGGGGCTGGGCGCTTGCCCGATCAGGTACTGTCCGTCGCCGAGGTCCTGCGCTAGGAACTCTTCGTCGCCGCCGGCGTACCCCATCGCCCGAATGTCGTCGAGACGGCCGGGGCCGCCGAAGTACGTCGACTTGTAGTCCAGCTTCAGGTCCAGCTCGCCCGCGGTGAGGGTGTTCCCGTCGAACGACTCGGTGTCGTTGAAGTACGCCGTGGTACCGAGTCCCGCGCCCGCGGACGCGACGCCGACCGCGCCGAGGCCCGCGAGCACCTTGCGCCGCGAGAGTCCGATTTTGTCGTTTGTGTCTTTGCTCATGGTGTCTCCTCCGACTCGCCCCCGTCCGCGCTGGGCTGACCGAATCGGTTACTTTCCCCTCCGAGGGACACCCACCTAGTTACGCGCTCCCACGTCACCGTCGAACGACCGATTCCAGCCGGTAGAAGCCTTCACGCCACCGGTCAAACGTCGCGTTCGACGGGCGGTCCGGCGCCCCTACCGTGGCGGATCGCGACCGCATGCGATTCATACCCACACCCCAGATCGCCGCACGGACACCGTACTCGGCGGGTCGAACCCGGCAGGCGACCCGTACCTCCCGCACCCGATCGGCGGTCCCCCCGGGTAGCCAGCCCATACATATACCCCCGTCAGACGCAGGAAGTAGCAGAACTCGGGCGCCGCCGGGCGCGGCTGCCCGGCCCCCATCTCCATGAAACTCCGAAACGACGTGCTTCCGGCCGAACAGGTGTACGCCATCCTCGCGAACGAGCGCCGACGGCGCGCGATCGAACAGCTCAGCTCCGTCGGCGGGACGGTCTCGGTCAACGAGCTGTCGACGCTCGTCGCGCGCCGCGAGACGGGGGAGACCCCGCCCCCGAAGCGCTGTCGCGAGAGCGTGTACACGTCGCTGGTCCAGACGCACCTCCCGAAGCTGGCCGAGGCGGGCGTGATAACGTACGACCGCGAGTCGCAGACGCTCGAACTCTCTCGACGCGCACGCGACGTGCGCCTGTACACGGAGATTCTCGCGCCCGGCGGCGCGACGTGGTCGGAACTGTACCGCGCGCTGGCGGTGGGATCGCTGCTCGTCGTGCTCGCCGCGCTCCTCGACGTCCCGCTCGTGTCGGCGGTCGACCCCATGCTGTGGACCAGCCTCGCGCTCGGCGCCTTCGCCGCCGCCAGCGCCGCCCAGCTGTGGGTCAACCGCTTCTCGGTATTGCGACAGCTGCGGCTACGCTGAGGCCTCTCCGACGCGACTTCCAGGAAACCCACTCCCCGAAAACTGACCGTCAATTCCTCTCGACTCGTCCGACTTCCCTCGGCTTCCTACTCGCTCGCGGCCGCGAGCGACGCCGGCAGTCGCAGTTCGAACAGCCGCGCGTCACAGCCCGCACAGCGACCGGCGACCACGTCGTAGCTGGAACAGCAGGACTCGACGACGCGCTCTTCGAGCGCCACGTCCCCGGCGCACGACGGACACTCCGCGACGAACAGCCGGAGGGCGCCGAGGACCGCGCTCCGCTCGGCGAGCGGGCGATCCGCCCAGTCGCCGTCGAGCCCCGTCAGCACGCGGTCGGCCGCGGCGTCGGCCCGGAACGCCGGCCGCGACTCCCAGTGACCGATCCGCTCCTCGCCGGCGTACGCGAACCCCGCGCCGCCCCGCCAGTCGATTGAGAGTTCGTGCCGGCCGAGTCCGGTGAGCGCCGCGAGCGCCGCGAGGTCGTCGCGGTCGGTCCGTCTCCCCTCGTCGGGCGTCGCTCCCGCCCCGTCCTCGGCCGCCGCCCGCCACGACGCGGCGAAGTCGGGGGAGAACGCGAAGTCGTCGCCCGCGGGCGTCTCGACGAGGACGCCCGCGTCGAGGAGGTACGTTTCGGGGTCTACCTCACCGACGCCCAGCCTGCGGGGCTCGGCGTTGCCGGGCGCCTTGCCGAACAGCGCAAGCGCCCGCTCCGGGAGGTAGCGCTTCGTGAGTTCCGGCGTCCCGGGAACGAGGTACCCGCGGAGCCAGATGGCTCCGAGCGCGCCGCCGAACCCGACCGCCCCGAGTAGCGGCGCGCCCACCGCGGCCACCGCTCCCGCCCCGGCCGCCGCGATGCCGACGTTGACGGCCGTACAGGGGAGACACCGGTTCGCACCGGTGTACTCCGGCTGCCGGAGGCGACCGACGACGGCGCGCGCGGGCTGCCGGAGGCGACCGACGACCGAGTCTCGTGACACGTTCATGCTGGTCCGAACGCGACGCACCGACCTATGTATGCGCCGCCTACCGCGTCCGACGCGGGCTCTCCGGCCCACAACATCGTTACAGCGCCCGGACAAACCCACTTGTATCGATGTGATGAACTGTGTCGGAGACGCCAAGAACGCCCGAAGTACGGCGAGTGTGTACGCTTCTGTTCGGGCGAATCTTCCGGGACCGGCTCTAGTGGGTACAATGCGAAGTGATATATCCTCCCATGATAACCGTACTCTCATTCGGCATGTATGAGCTATGACACCACAACTCGCCAAACAAGCGGCGTCGTCGGACACCGACGGTGAGGGCCCCTCGCGCGACGAGGTGTTCACCGCGCTGAGCAATCGGCGGCGTCGCAACGTGATCAAGTACCTGAAGACCAACGGCACCGGGGCGCGCGTCAGGGATATCGCCGAGCAGCTGGCCGCGTGGGAGAACGACGTCGAGGTTCCGGCGGTGACGTACAAGCAGCGCAAGCGCGTGTACACCGCGCTCCACCAGTCGCACCTGCCGAAGCTGGCGGCGAGCGGGTTCATCGACTACGAGTCGGACCGGGGGCTGGTGTCGCTTACCGAGGAGAGCCGACAGCTGGAGGTGTACCTGGAGATCGTCTCGGAGAACGAGATCCTCTGGGCCGAGTACTACGTGGGGCTCGCGGTCGTCTGCGGGCTGCTGGCGACGGCGGGGTGGACCGGGACCGCCCCGTTCGGCGCGGTCTCCGGGTACGCGTACGCGGCGCTCTTCACGCTCGTGTTCGGGGCGTCCGGGATCGCTCACCGGGCGTCGACGAAGCGGAACCGGCTGGGATGACGGCGCGCCGGCGCGCGGCGGGGCTCGGGCCGACCGGACGGACACCCGCAGGGTTTTAGCCGCGCACGGCGGGAGTAGGGACATATGGCAACGGGGATCGTCGGGGAGTTCCTCGATCTCAAGGCGGAGACGGACGCGGACGTCCTCGCGATGCAGTGCGGCGACTTCTACGAGTTCTTTGCGGACGACGCGGAGTTGGTCGCCGACGAGCTCGATCTGTCGATCTCGCAGAAGTCCTCCCACGGCTCGTCGTACCCGATGGCGGGCGTGCCCCTCTCGGAGCTGACGCCGTACGTGAACGCCTTGGTCGAGCGCGGCTACCGGGTCGCGGTCGCGGACCAGTACGAGACCGAGGGCGGCGACCACGCCCGCGAGATCGTCCGCGTCGTCACGCCGGGCACGGTGTTGGAGACGAGCGACGACGACGCGCGCTACCTCGCGGCGGTCGTCCGCGAGGAGGGCGGGCGCGGCGCGGCGGACGGACCCGCCGACGACGGGCCGTACGGCCTCGCGTTCGCCGACGTGACCACGGGGCGGTTCCTCGCCACGACCGTCGACGACGGGGGCGACCTGCGCGCGGAGCTGTACCGGTTCGACCCGGCAGAGGTGCTGCCCGGTCCGCAGGTCCGGAACGACGACGGCCTGCTCGGGGCGGTCCGCGAGGACCTCTCGGGACGCGTCACCGCCTTCGACGCGGAGGCGTTCGCGACCGGGCGCGCAGAGCACGCGGTACGGGAGCAGTTCGGCCGCGAGACGACCGACAGCGTCGGGCTCGACTCGACGCTCGCCGTCCGCGCCGCGGGCGCGGTCCTCTCGTACGTCGAGGAGACGGGGGCGGGCGTGTTGGCCTCGATGACCCGCCTGACGGCGTACGGCGCGGACGACCGCGTCGACGTGGACGCGACCACGCAGCGCAACCTCGAGATCACGGAGACGATGCGGGGCGACGCCGACGGCTCGCTGTTCGACACGGTCGACCACACCGTCACCGCAGCCGGCGGCCGACTGCTCCGCGAGTGGCTCACCCGGCCGCGACGTGACCGCGAGACGCTCGACGACCGGCTCGACGCGGTCGAGGCGCTGGCGTCCGCGGCGCTCGCCCGCGACCGGCTCCGCGAGGTGCTCGGCGACACGTACGACCTCGAACGGCTCGCGGCGCGCACGACGAGCGGGAGCGCGGGCGCGCGCGAACTGCTCTCGATCCGCGACACGCTCGCGCTGCTGCCCGCCCTCGCGGACGCGCTCGACGACACCGCCCTCGCCGACTCGCCCGCGGCCGCCGTGCTCGGTAGGGTCGACCGCGACCGCGCGGCCGCGCTCCGGGAAGAGCTCGCCGACGCCCTCGCCGAGGATCCGCCCAAGGCGAAGACGAGCGGCGGACTCCTGAAGCGCGGCTACGACGACGAGCTCGACGACCTGATCGACCGCCACGAGGGCGTGAACTCGTGGCTCGACGGGCTCGCGGAGCGCGAGAAGCGAGAGCACGGGCTCAGCCACGTCACCGTCGACCGCAACAAGACGGACGGCTACTACATTCAGGTCGGCAAGTCGGTCGCCGATCAGGTGCCCGAGCACTACCGCGAGATCAAGACGCTGAAGAACTCGAAGCGGTTCGTCACCGACGAGCTCGCGGAGAAGGAACGGGAGGTCCTCCGCCTCGAGGAGGCCCGCGGCGAGCTGGAGTACGAGCTGTTCGAGGAACTGCGCGAGCGCGTCGCCGAGCGCGCGGAACTGCTTCAGGACGCCGGGCGCGCGATCGCCGAACTCGACGCGCTCGCCTCGCTCGCGACCCACGCCGCGCGTCGCGACTGGACGCGCCCGGAGCTGACGACGGAGCGCCGGCTCGACGTGGAGGCCGGCCGCCACCCCGTCGTCGAGGGGACGACCGACTTCGTCCCGAACGACCTGCGGCTCGACGCCGACCGCGGCTTCCTCATCGTCACCGGCCCGAACATGAGCGGCAAGTCGACGTACATGCGGCAGGCCGCGCTGATCCAGCTGCTCGCGCAGGCGGGCTCGTTCGTCCCCGCGCGAGCCGCCGAGGTGGGGCTCGTCGACGGCATCTACACGCGCGTCGGCGCGCTCGACGAGCTGGCGCAGGGTCGATCGACGTTCATGGTGGAGATGCAGGAGCTGTCGAACATCCTCCACTCGGCCACCGAGGACTCGCTGGTCATCCTCGACGAGGTCGGCCGCGGCACCGCCACCTACGACGGTATCTCCATCGCGTGGGCCGCGACCGAGTACCTCCACAACGAGGTCCGCGCGCGCACCCTTTTCGCCACCCACTACCACGAGCTGACGACGCTCGCCGACCACCTTCCGCGCGTCGAGAACGTCCACGTCGCCGTCGACGAGCGCGACGGCGAGGTGACGTTCCTCCGCACCGTCCGGGACGGCCCGACCAACCGCTCGTACGGCGTCCACGTCGCCGACCTCGCCGGCGTCCCGGACCCCGTCGTCTCCCGCTCGGACGAGGTCCTCGACCGGCTCCGCGAGGAGAAGGCGATCGAGGCCCGCGGCTCGCGGACCGGGAGAAACGGGAGCCGCAGGGGCGCCGGCGGCGACGGCGAAGGCGGCACCCAGCAGGTCGTGTTCGACCTCTCCTCCGGGTCGTTCTCGGACGCGTCCGACGCCGACGGGGAAACGGGGGCGGACGCCCAGCCCTCGAACGCGCGTCGGAACGGAGGCAATTCCGCGGACACGCCGGTCGAATCTGGCGGCTCCGGCGGCGCTGCGAAGACCGCAGCGACCGGATCCGACGCCGAGGCGGCCGAGCGGCTCGACGCCGAGACCCGCGCCGTGATCGAGGAGCTGAGCGACGTCGATGTCGCGGAGACGCCCCCGGTGGATCTGCTCTCGCAGGTCCAAGAGTGGCAGGAGCGACTCGACTGAGGCCGCGTCCGCTCGCCGGGGGGTGCGTCTGACGTAAGAACTAATGTCCGACCTCGTCGTGTGGTGTGTATGGGCATCATGAGCAAGATCCTCGGCGGGGGTGGGAGCCGCTCCGTCGACGACTACGTCGAACTCGACGCGGACGACTTCGCCGACGCGCACGCGGAAACGGACACGCAGGTACACTTCGCGGAGATCGCCGACCAGAGCGATGTCATCCCGATCAAGGACGCGGTGTACGACGGCGACTTCGTCATCGCCGACATCACCCGCCACTCCACGTCGGACCGGACGATAGAACACGTCTACGACGAGCTCCGGCAGGTCGTCCAGGAGGTCGACGGCGACATCGTCCAGAAGGGCGACGACCAGATCATCGTCACCCCCACCGGCGTCAAGGTCTCGCGGCAGAAGCTATAGGCGCGCCCTCCCGACCGCTCGTCCCCGTTTTCCTCTCGTGACCCCGGCCTCGCGGCCGGCATTCGGGCGTACCGGTCGAACCGTGTCATATATGCCGTTCTCCCGCCCACGTAGAGTCGAATGGACGAGCCGGTACTGCTGACGGGCGCCGGCGGACGGGTGGGACAGGCCATCCTCCGCGGTATCGGCGACGACTACGACTGGCGGCTCCTCGACCGCGAGCCGCTCCCGGCGGCGAAGGTGCCCGACGGGGTCACCGACGCCGACCGGTACGTCGCCGACATCACCGACGAGCGCGCCGTCCGCGAGGCGATCGCCGACGTCGGCGCGGTGATCCACCTCGCCGGCGACCCGCGGAAGACGGCGCCGTGGGACTCCGTCCTCCGGAACAACATCGACGGGACGCAGGTCGTGATGCGCGCCGCCGCCGAGGCCGGCGTCGAGAAGTTCGCGTTCGCCTCCTCGAACCACGCCGTCGGCGGCTACGAGACCGACGAGCGGACGCCCGACCTGTACCGCCCCGAAGACGAGTACCGGCTCGACGGGAGCGAACTCCCGCGCCCCGGCAACCTCTACGGCGTCTCGAAGGCGGCCGGCGAGTCGCTCGGCCGCTTCTACCACGACGAGTTCGACATGAGCGTCGTCTGCGTCCGCATCGGGAACCTCACCAAGGACCACCCGCCCCGCGAGTACGAGCGGGGGCAGGCGATGTGGCTCTCGCACCGCGACTGCGCGCACCTGTTCGACCGCTGTCTCCGGGCGACGTACGGCTACGAGGTCGTGTATGGCATCTCGGACAACGACCGGCGCTACTACTCCATCGAGCGAGCCCGCGAGGCGCTGGGCTACGACCCCGCGGACAACTCAGGCGACTACACCTTCGAGGGCGAACCCAAGCCGGACCGCGACACCGAGACGAACGGCGGCCGCTACGCCGCCGGCGCGGACGCCGCCGACGCGCCCGCTGAGCCCAACTTCCCGGCTGACCCGGACGCGCCGAGCGACGACGCCTGAGCGGCCGCCGCCGGCCGCCCTCGCGCCGGACCGCGCCGCTAGAACAGGTCCTCCACGTCCCGCCGCTTCCGCTCTTCTCGCTCCACGTGGTCGCCCAGTCGCGCGGCCACCTGCGGCCGCGCGTCCGGCGTCCGCAGGTACGCGAGCAGCAGTTCGGCGAACTCTGTCCGCCCGGTCCCGCGCTCCGCGGACGCGAACTCGGCCGCGGTCGCGAGCGTCGCCGCGTCGCCCGGCTCGCCCATCGCCGCGAGCGCCGGCACCGCGAGACCCACCGCCCCGAGCGACAGATCGCCGAACGTCGGCGTCTCGCCGTCGACGCGGATCCGCGGCGGCGTCGCCGGCCCCGTCGCCTCTGGCGCCTCGGCGAGCCGCTCAGCCCACTCCCGGACGGGGGCCATCGCGACCCCCAGCGAGTCGGAGTCCGCCGTCAGCGCCGTGACGGCGTCCGCCGCGCGCTCGGAAGCGCCCGGCTCGTCGCCGTCGGCCGCGCGGTGCGTCGCCGTCGCGGTCGCGGTCAGCCCCCGAAGCAGTCGCTCGGCGTCCTCCGGTCGCTCTGCGTCTTCCCCGCCGCCGTCATCGATCGACGCCCCCGCCGCTTCCCAGACGTGACGCGCCGCGAGGGGGTGCCCCTCGTTGAACAGCGCGGCGCCGGCGACGACGCGATCGCGATGGACGGCGTCCCCGCGGTCGCTCCGTGGCTCCGAGTCGCGGTCGCTCACGCGTCGCGGTCGGTGGCGGCGAGTGATAAATGTCGAGTTCCGCGAGCGGCTCGGGGGAGGGCGG